>RFJX01000004.1 GCA_003694425.1 Gammaproteobacteria bacterium | reverse complement strand
TGGCCGGTTGCAGCACCGGCAGGCCGTGGGCCTGTGCCAGCTCCTTGACCGGCGGGGGGCGGAGCCGGCGGCCCCGGCCCGCGGGCCGGTCGGGCTGGGTGATGACGGCGATGACCTCGTCGCGCCGCTGTTCGACGAGGGGCTGGAAGACCCGGGCTGCGAACTCCGGGGTCCCGGCGAGCAGGATCCGGGTCACAGGGTCTGGCGCCGCAGCTTCTCCAGTTTCCTCCGGATCCGCTGCTGCTTCAGGGTGGAGAGATAGTCCACGAACAGGCGCCCCTCGAGGTGATCCAGCTCGTGCTGGATGCAGACCGCCAGCAGGCCGTCGGTGGCGATCTCCCGCGGCTCCCCCTCGAGGTCGAGATAGGTGGCGCGGACGAATTCGGCGCGGCGGACCCGTTCGTACACCCCGGGGACCGAGAGGCAGCCCTCCTCCATCTCCTCCTCGCCCCGTTTCTCGACAATCTCCGGATTGACCAGGCAGAGCGGCTGGTCCCGGCCCTCGCTGATGTCGATCACCACCACCCGCCGATGGACATTGACCTGGGTCGCGGCCAGGCCGATCCCGGGCGCGGCGTACATGGTTTCCAGCATGTCCGCGGCGAGCTGGCGGACCTCGTCGTCGACCCGTTCCACCGGCGCGGCGCGGGTGCGCAGGCGGGGATCGGGGTGATGCAGGAGTTCGAGTATGGCCATGACGTTTCTGGGGCGAAGGCCCGTATCTTCAGGGATCCAAGAGGGACTCACATTCCATGATAGCGGATCGGAACGACCTTGGACAGGCGGAGAAAGGGGGTGCTCTTGTTGTGAATCCGTGAAGTTGTGCTACTATTTTCAAAACTACATTAAGCAGAGCGCTTAAGGATATTGATATGTATATGAAAAGCTTGCTTATTGCTGCCCTCGCCCTCTCCGTCGGCCTGGTTCGGGCCGACACCCTGGCGCTCGCCGAGGGCCATCCCGAGAGCTACACGGTGGTCAAGGGGGACACCCTCTGGGACATCGCCGGGCGTTTCCTCGAGCAGCCCTGGCGCTGGCCCGAGATCTGGCAGGTCAATCCCCAGATCGAGAACCCCCATCTGATCTATCCCGGTGACGTCATCCGGCTCGTCTGGCGCGACGGCAGGCCGGCCCTGCAGCTCGAGCGCGGCGGCGTGGCCGTGGGCGGCCGCGAAGTGAAGCTCGCTCCCAGGGTCCGGGCGGAGAAACACGATCGGGCGATCCCGGCCCTGCCGCTGGATGCCATCGACCCCTTCCTGCGCCGGCTGCGGGTGGTGACCGCCGGGGAGTATGAGTCGGCTCCCTATGTCGTCTCCAGTTTCGAGGAGCATCTGGTCGCCGGTACCGGCAACACCCTCTACGTGCGCGGACTGGACCCGGACTCCACGGGACAGCGCTACGCCGTGTTCCGCAGGGGCGACCCCTATTACGACTACAGTGAGGAGGGCAGGGGCGAGCTGCTCGGCTATGAGGCCCTCCACGTGGGAGAGGTGAGCCTGCAGCGCAGCGGAGACCCTGCCAGCATGCAGGTGCTGCGCGCCACCCGCGAGATCCTGGTGGGCGACCGCCTCTATCCCCACAGCGAAGAGCCGCTGCCGCTGTTCCAGCCCCACGCACCCGACCGCCCGGTCAGGGGACGGATCATCTCGGCCCCCGACGTGGTTTCCCAGATCGGTCAGTACCAGGTGGTGGTGCTCAACCGGGGGGTGCGGGACGGCCTCGAGGCCGGTCACGTGCTCGCCATCTACCAGAGTGGCAGGGTGGTGCGCGATACCATCGGCACCGAGCCCGATGCCAGGAGCCGCGAGCGCCAGCAGCGGGAATACGAGGCGGGGCGCATCCGTTTCGAGCGTGCCGACAGCAACCTGTTCGACGGCTTCGCCCAGAATCTCGCCAACGACGTGCGCGACAACTGGCTGGCCTTCAGGAAGTGGCTGCAGAAGGGCAGGGCCGGAGTGGAGGTCGAGCTGCCGGAGGAGCGCATCGGCGAGCTGATGGTCTTCCGCGCCTATGACCGGGTCAGTTATGCCCTGGTGATGGGACTCTCCGCCCCGGCCCACATCTACGACGCGGTTGCCAACCCCTGAGAGCCCCGATGGCCGGGGCGGAGGGCGCCGCTACCGGATGGCTGGCCCTGCACCTGGCGCCGGGACTGGGGGCGGTGCAGCGCCGGGCCCTGCTGGAGGCCTTCCCCGATCCCCGGGAGGCGCTCCACGCATCCCCCGCCCTCCTGCGCAAGCTGGGGCTCCGGCCCGAGACCATCGGCTTTCTCGGTGATCCGGACCACCCCCTGCTGGTCCGCCATCTGGAATGGTCGCGGCAGCCCGGCTGCAGCATCGTCACCCTGGTCGATCCCCGCTATCCGCCATTGCTGCGCGAAATAGAGGATCCGCCGCCGCTCCTGTTCGTCCGGGGCGATCCGGCGCTGCTGGCCCGACCCCAGCTCGCGATCGTCGGCAGCCGGCGTCCCACTCCGGCGGGACGGGAGCTGGCCCGGGAGTTCGCCGCCCGGCTGGCCCGCTTCGGCCTGGTCATCACCAGCGGCCTGGCCCACGGCATAGACGGCTGCGCGCACGAGGGCGCCCTGGAGGCGGGAGGAAAGACCATCGCCGTGACCGGCACCGGACCGGACCGGATCTACCCCGCGGCCAACGAGGCCCTGGCCCGGCGCATCGCCGGCGAGGGGGCGCTGGTGACCGAATACCCGCTCGGCACCCCACCGCTCCCGGGCAACTTCCCGCGGCGCAACCGCATCATCGCCGGACTCTCCGTGGGTACCCTGGTGGTCGAGGCGGACCTGCGCAGCGGGAGTCTGATCTCCGCCCGGCTGGCGATGGAGTCCGGCCGTGAGGTGTTCGCGATCCCCGGGCCCGTCCGCAGCCCGGTCTCGCGGGGGTGTCATGCGCTGATCCGCCAGGGTGCGACGCTGGTGACCTGTGTCGACGAGGTCCTGGAGGAGCTCGGACCCCTGATCGGCAGCGTACTCGATGGTGCGGAACCGGCACGGGAGGGGACGGACACAGGGGACGAGGCACCGGACCCGGAGTACCGGCAGCTGCTCGAGGCGATGGCCCATGAGCCGGTCAGCGTGGACGAGCTGGTGCAGCGGACCGGATTGACGCCCCAGGGCGTTTCCTCCATGCTGTTGCTGCTGGAGCTGAAGGGACAGGTGAGTGTCCTGCCCGGGGGCCGTTATCAGCGCATCGCCTGATCCCGGCCCTGGCGGCATCGCCCGCACCTTCCGGCCGAACACCATCACGGGACCGAACATGAAACAGACCGTCATCGATGTGCTGATGTACATCTTCGAACACTGCATGGAGGGCGAGGACCCGGCCCTGCAGCAGGACCGGGAGGCACTGCGCCACCACCTGCGCCGGACCGGTTTCGATGCCGGCAAGGTCAAGCAGGCCTTCGACTGGCTGGAGGGACTGGCCCTCACCACCGAGGGTGACTACGCCGCCCCGCCGGCCCAGCCCTCGGTGCGCCTCTACGCGGCGCCGGAGCTTTCGGTCCTGGGGCCCGCGGCCCAGGGCCTGCTGCTGAGCCTGGAGCAGGAGGGGGTGATCGACGCGGTGGCGCGGGAGGTGGTGATCGACCGCCTGCTGGCCCTCGGCGGTGAGGAGCTGGAGCCGGAGCAGCTGGAATGGGTGGTCTCCACGGTGCTCTACAATCTGCCCGGACCGGACGAAGAGGAGCTGCCGGTACCCGAATGGTATTCCCCCCACATCCACTGAGCGTGCCCTTGCCCGCCGTGCCGGAGCCCCACCCCCAATGGCCAAGAAACTCCTGATCGTCGAGTCGCCAGCCAAGGCGAAGACCATCAACCGCTATCTGGGCAAGGACTTCGTGGTCCTGGCCTCCTATGGTCACGTCCGTGATCTGCTGCCCAGGGAGGGTGCGGTGGAGCCGGAAAACGGCTTCCGCATGCACTATGACCTGATCGAGAAGAACGCCAAGCACGTCGAGGCCATCGCCAGGGCCCTGAAGAAGGCCGATGCCCTCTATCTGGCCACCGACCCGGACCGGGAGGGTGAGGCCATCGCCTGGCACCTGCTGGAGATCCTGAAGGAGCGCGGCCTGCTGGAGGGCAAGCCGGTCTACCGGGTGGTGTTCAACGAGATCACCAAGCGGGCGGTGGCCGAGGCACTGGAACATCCGCGCGAGATCTCCACCGACCTGGTCGACGCCCAGCAGGCCAGACGCGCCCTGGACTACCTGGTCGGCTTCAATCTCTCGCCGCTGCTGTGGCGCAAGATCCGCCGCGGACTCTCCGCTGGCCGGGTCCAGAGTCCGGCGCTGCGCCTGATCGTCGAACGGGAGCAGGAGATAGAGGCCTTCAGGCCCCGGGAGTACTGGACCATCGAGGCCGACGTGGCCAAGGATGAGCAGCCCTTCACCGCCAGGCTGAGCCGCTATCACGGCGAGAAGATCACCCAGTTCTCGATCGAGGACGGGAAGAAGGCGCAGGCCGTGCGCGAGGAGGCCCTGGCCGCGGCCGGCGGCTCCCTGGTGGTGGACAAGGTCGAGAAGAAACAGCGCCGCCGCAACCCGGCCCCCCCCTTCATCACCTCCACCCTCCAGCAGGAGGCGGTGCGCAAGCTCGGCTTCACCGCCCAGAAGACCATGCGCGTCGCCCAGCAGCTCTACGAGGGGCTGGACATCGGCGGCGAGACGGTGGGTCTCATCACCTACATGCGGACCGACTCGGTGAGTCTGGCCGCCGAGGCGGTGGAGGAGATGCGGGAATTCATCGCCGGGCGCTACGGCAAGGAGATGCTGCCCCCCAAGCCGCGGGTGTACAAGACCAGGTCGAAGAACGCCCAGGAGGCGCACGAGGCGATCCGCCCCACCTCCGCGCTGCGCACCCCGGAGAGCCTCAAGGGGCATCTGGACCGGGACCAGCTGCGTCTCTACGAGCTGATCTGGCGACGGGCCGTGGCCTCGCAGATGAAGCACGCGACCATCCATACCGTGGCGGCGGACCTGCTGGCGGGGAGCGAGATCGTGTTCCGTGCCACCGGCTCCTCGGTGGCCGATCCCGGCTTCATGGCGGTCTATCAGGAGAGCCGGGATGAGGGCAAGGGCGCGAAGGAGGAGGAGAAGATGCTCCCTCCGCTGGCCGAGGGAGACCGCCTGGACCTGCGCGACATCCGCGCCGAGCAGCACTTCACCGAACCGCCGCCGCGCTATACCGAGGCCAGCCTGGTCAAGACCCTGGAGGAACACGGCATCGGCCGTCCCTCGACCTACGCCAGCATCATCCAGACCCTGCTGCAGCGGGAGTATGTCGAGCTGGACAAGAAGCGCTTCCGGCCCACCGACGTCGGTCGCATCGTCAACCGCTTCCTCACCGAACACTTCACCCCCTACGTCGATTACGACTTCACCGCCCACCTGGAGGACGAGCTCGACGAGATCGCGCGGGGCGAGCGGGAATGGGAGCCGATGATGGAGGAATTCTGGAGGGAGTTCCGCGAGCGGGTCCAGCACAAGGACCAGACCGTCAGGCGCGAGGATGTGACCCACGAGCCGCTGGACGAGACCTGCCCCAAGTGTGGGGCGCCGCTGGTGATCAAGCTGGGCAAGCGGGGTCGATTCATCAGTTGCACCGCCTATCCGGAGTGCGACTACACCCGCAATCTGGACGATTCGGGTGAGCCGGCCGCCCCGCCGGAGGTGGTGGAGGGGCGCAAGTGCCCGGAGTGCGGGGCCGAGCTGCTGATCCGGGAGGGCCGCTACGGCAAGTTCATCGGCTGCAGCGCATATCCCGACTGCCGCTACCTGGAACCGCTGGAGAAGCCGGCGGATACCGGCGTGCCCTGCCCGGAATGCGGCAAGGGCACCCTGCTCAAGCGCAAGTCGCGCCGCGGCAAGGTCTTCTACTCCTGTTCCACCTATCCCGACTGCAGCTATGCGGTCTGGAACGAGCCGGTCGATCGGCCCTGCCCCCAGTGCGGCTGGCCCATCCTCACCATCAAGCGCACCCGGAGCCGCGGGGCCGAGCTGGTATGCCCGCAGAAGGAGTGCGGGTTCAGTGAGCCCCTGGAGGAATCGCAGGAGGCCGCCGCCGGCTGATCGCGCCGGGCACATGGTGTAGGATCCCCCGCCCCTGCGCGGCCCACCGCCCGCCATGCGGCGGCCGCATGAAATCTGACAGCCCCCGGGAGAAGCGAACGATGAACAGGCCCTTTGTCGCCATCATGATGGGCTCGGACTCCGACCTGCCGGTGATGCAGTCCTGCTCGGCGGTACTGGATGAGCTGGGCGTCCCCTACGAGATGCGGGTGCTCTCCGCTCACCGCACCCCCGAACAGACCCGGCGGTTCGTCGAGGAGGCGGACGAAGGGGGTTGCGCCGTGTTCATCGCCGCCGCCGGCCTGGCCGCCCATCTGGCCGGGGCGGTCGCCGCCCACACGCTGAAACCGGTGATCGGCGTGCCGATGGAGGGCGGGCCGCTCAACGGCATGGACGCTCTGCTGTCCACCGTGCAGATGCCCGGCGGGGTTCCGGTGGCATGCGTCGCGATCGGCAAGGCTGGGGCGAAGAACGCCGCCTTCCTGGCCGCGCAGATCCTTTCCCTGCAGGACGAGGAACTGGCCGCCAGGCTGAAGGCGCAGCGGGCGCAACAGGCCGCAGGCATCCTCGAGAAGGAGCCCGTCGTCCGGCGGTGATCCACCCCTGGCAGCTGCGCCGGGCGCTGCGCGTGATTCGCGCGGGCGGGGTGCTGGCCTACCCGACCGAGGCGGTCTGGGGGCTTGGTTGCGATCCCTTCAACCCCCTGGCGGTGCGCGGGCTGCTTGCCCTCAAGGGGCGTTCCCCGGACAAGGGGCTGATCGTCCTGGCGGCTCACGTCGGGCAGATCGAGCCCTGGGTCCGCTTCCCCGACCAGGCGATCCGCGACCGGGTGCTGGCCAGCTGGCCGGGGCCGGTGACCTGGCTGTTGCCGGCGCTGCCGGAGACACCCGGCTGGCTCACCGGCGGCCGCGACACCCTGGCGGTGCGGGTCACCACCCATCCCGTGGCCGCGGCGCTGTGCCGCGTGGCGGGGCCGCTGGTCTCCACCAGTGCCAATCCCGCCGGCCGGCCCCCGGCGCGACGGGCCCTGCAGGTGCGCAAGTGGTTCGCGGGGGATATCGATCTGCTGGTACCCGGGGAGACCGGCGGCGAACGCGCCCCTAGCCGGATCATCGACGCCCGCAGCGGCCGGCGACTGCGTTGAGCGTGGCGGGTTTTTTTCGCCCAAGTGTTGACATGCAGCGACATATCCAACAAAATCCTTCGGCTTACTTGGGAGGGGTACCCAAGCGGTCAACGGGAGCAGACTGTAAATCTGCCGGCTGATGCCTACGCAGGTTCGAATCCTGCCCCCTCCACCAGGCAGAATGACAGCGTTGCGAAGGGGCGGATGACCGCCCGCGGACGAGGCGGGTGTAGTTCAATGGTAGAACCTCAGCCTTCCAAGCTGATGATGTGGGTTCGATTCCCATCACCCGCTCCAACAGGATGCGATGCCCATATAGCTCAGTCGGTAGAGCACTTCCTTGGTAAGGAAGAGGTCACCGGTTCAAGTCCGGTTATGGGCTCCATTATTCCGGGTATC
>RFJX01000177.1 GCA_003694425.1 Gammaproteobacteria bacterium | reverse complement strand
GCGAAGACCTTGGCCTGGCGCGCGCGGCGCGGGACAATGCCGGCCTCCTTCAGACTCTCCAGGGTCACATCTCCCTCGAGAGCGGCGAGCTCGCTCAGGCGCACCTCGGCGGTGAGCCCGGCCTGCGGGGAACGGAATCCGTGCTTGGGCAGGCGCCGCTGCAACGGCATCTGGCCACCCTCGAATCCCACCTTGTGATAACCGCCGCTGCGGGAGTGCTGGCCCTTGTGGCCGCGGCCACCGGTCTTGCCGATCCCGCTGCCGATCCCGCGCCCCACCCGCTTGCGGGTGCGCTTGGAGCCGGCGGCCGGTCTGAGTGTGTTAAGGCGCATGGTCAGGCTTCCTCAATCTTCAGCATATAGCTGATCTTGTTGATCATCCCCCGGTTCTGCGGCGTATCCTCGACCTCGACGGTGTGGCCGATCCGGCGCAGTCCCAACCCGCGGGCACAGGCCTGATGGCGGGCCAGGCGATGGTGCATGCTCTTGACCAGGGTGACCCTGATTCTCGAATCAGACTTGCTCACTTTAAAGTATCTCCTCGACGGTCTTCCCGCGCTTGGCGGCGTACTCCTCCGGCGAGCTCATCCTGCTCAGGCCCTTGATCGTGGCGGTGACCACGTTGATCGGGTTGTTGGAGCCGATGCACTTGGCGGAGACGTTGTGCACACCCAGCACCTCGAATACCGCGCGCATGGCGCCACCGGCGATGATGCCGCTTCCTTCCGGGGCCGGCTTCATGTAGACCCTGGCCGCACCATGTATGCCATAGGCCGGGTAGTGCAGGGTCCCCTCCTTCAGCGGCACGTCGATCATGTTGCGCCGGGCATCCTCCATCGCCTTCTGGATCGCGACCGGCACCTCTCTGGCCTTGCCACGACCGAACCCGACACGCCCGTTGCCGTCGCCGACCACGGTGAGCGCGGTGAAGCCGAAGATACGGCCACCCTTGACCACCTTGGCCACGCGATTGACCGCTACCAGCTTCTCGAGGAGGCCGTCGCCCGATTCTCTGTTGTCTGTGACTGCCATGGATTACTCCCTAGAACTGAAGGCCGCCTTCACGGGCAGCGTCGGCCAGCGCCTTGACGCGACCGTGATACTTGAATCCGGAACGGTCGAAGGCCACCCGTTCGATACCGGCGGCACGGGCCCGTTCGGCCAGCTTGCGGCCGACGACACTCGCGGCCTCGACGTTGCCACCGTGGCCGATCTCGGAACGCAGCTCCTTGTCGATGCTGGAGGCGCAGGCGAGCACCTGACCGCCGCACGGCGAAATGATCTGGGCATAGATGTGCCGTGGAGTCCGGTGCACGGTGAGGCGGTGCATCCCCAGCTCCCTGATCTTGGCGCGCGCACGGCGTGCGCGGCGCAGGCGGGTCTGTTTCTTGTCCATGTTCAACTCTTCTTCGCTTCTTTGCGCACGATGCGCTCATCGGCGTATTTGACGCCCTTGCCCTTGTAGGGCTCCGGGGGCCGGAAGGAGCGGATATTCGCAGCCACCTGCCCCACCTTCTGCTTGTCGATACCGGAGACGACCACCTCGGTCTGCGAGGGACATTCGATGGTGATCCCCTCCGGGATCGGGTATTCGACCGGATGCGAGAAGCCGAGGGTGAGATTCAGTACCTTGCCCTGCACCTGGGCGCGGTAACCCACGCCGTTGATCTCGAGCTTGCGGCTCCAGCCCTCCGACACCCCTCTGACCATGTTGTTCAGGAGGGCCCGGGTGGTCCCGCCAAGTGCGTCGGCGCGCTTGGAGTCATTGCGCGGCGCTACCCGGAGCAGGCCCTCTTCCTGAACCACCTCGACCAGGGGATGGACATCGTGGCTGATGGTTCCCTTGGGCCCCTTCACCTCGACCCTCTGCCCGTCGATCCGGACCTCGACACCCTTGGCCAGCGGGACAGGATTGCTCGCAATACGGGACATGTTTCAGATTCCTCTGGTTCGGTTCCTAGCTGACGTAGCAGACGATCTCGCCGCCGATGCCCCGGGCGCGGGCGGCGCGATCGGTCATGACCCCCTGAGAGGTGGATACCACCGCGACACCCAGGCCGTCGTTGACCTTAGGCAGGTCGGCGCAGGGGCGGTAGATCCGCAACCCGGGACGGCTCACGCGCTTGAGGTACTCGATCACCGGCCTGCCCTGGTAGTACTTCAGTTCAATCACGAGTTGCGGCTTGCCGTCTTCGTCGGCGACGGAGAAATCGGTGATGTAGCCCTCTTCCTTCAGAACCGCGGCAAGCGCCTGCTTGGCCCTGGAAGCGGGCATGCTGACCGACTTCAGTTGCGCCCTCTGACCGTTGCGTATCCGGGTCAGCATGTCTGCTATGGGGTCCTGCATGCTCATGGTTCGTCTCTTGCTCCTGAATGCTTACCAGCTGGCCTTGACCAGACCGGGGATGTCTCCGCGCATGGCCGCATTTCGCAGCATGCTCTTGGCAAGGCCGAACTTGCGATAGTAGCCATGCGGTCTGCCGCTGCGGCGGCAGCGGTTGCGCGCGCGGGAGGGACTGGAGTCACGCGGCAACTTCTGCAGGGCGATCATCGCCTCGAAACGCTCCTCGTCACTGCTGAGGGGACTCTTGATCCTGTTCCGCAGCTCCTCGCGCCTGGCGGCGTACTTCTGCGCCAGTCGTGCCCGCTTGCGCTCCCGCATGATCATCGAAACCTTGGCCATCGCTGTGCTACCCGTTCTAGTCTCTGATAGGAAAATTGAATGCCTTCAGCAGGGCCCGAGCCTCTTCATCGGTCCTTGCCGTCGTCGTGATGCAGATGTCCAGCCCGCGCAGGGCATCGATCTTGTCGTAGTCGATCTCCGGAAACATGATCTGCTCCTTCACGCCGAAGCTGTAGTTGCCGCGGCCATCGAAGGAGCGGCCGTTCAGCCCGCGGAAGTCACGGATGCGCGGGATCGCGGCGTTGATCAGGCGATCGAGAAATTCATACATCCGTTCCCGACGCAATGTCACCATGCAGCCGATGGGCCAGCCCTCGCGGATCTTGAATCCCGCGATCGACTTGCGGGCCCTTGTCACGACCGGCTTCTGGCCGCTGATCCTCGCCATGTCGTCCATGGCGTGTTCCAGCACCTTCTTGTCGCCGACCGCCTCGCCGAGGCCCATGTTCAGCGTGATCTTGCTGATCTTCGGGACCTGCATCACGCTCTTGTAGCCGAACTGCTCGACCAGCTGCGGTGCGACGGTCTCCTTGTAAAACTCTTGTAATCTAGCCATGGCTTGTAATTCCGCTCAGTCAGGCGTCGACGACTTCACCGTTCGACTTGAAATAACGCACCTTGCGTCCGTCCTCCAGGGTCCGGAATCCGACCCGGTCGGCCTTGCCCGTCGCCTCGTTGTAGAGGGCGACATTGGAGACGTGGATCGGTCGCTCCTGCTCGATGATTCCGCCCGGTGTGCCCGCCATCGGGTTCGGCTTGGTGTGCTTCTTGACGAGATTGACGCCTTCGACCACGACACGGTCGTCGTCCCGCACCTGCAGCACGGTGCCTCGTGCTCCCCGGTTCTTTCCGGTGATGACGATGACCTCGTCACCCTTCTTGATCTTTCTCATCTCTGTTGTTCCCCAGGACGTCAAAGGACTTCCGGTGCCAGCGAGACGATCTTCATGAAGCGATCGCCGCGCAGCTCCCTGGTCACGGGTCCGAAGATGCGGGTGCCGATCGGCTGGAGCTGCTTGTCCAGCAGCACGGCGGCATTGCCATCGAAGCGGATCAGCGATCCGTCGGGACGACGCACGCCCTTTCGGGTGCGCACCACGACCGCATTGTAGACCTCCCCCTTCTTGACCTTGCCCCGGGGGATCGCCTCCTTCACCGTCACCTTGATGACGTCGCCGATGCCGGCGTAACGCCGGTGCGAGCCACCCAGGACCTTGATACACATCAGACGCCTCGCGCCACTGTTGTCGGCGGCGTCCAACATCGTCTGCATCTGGATCATCGGTCTACTCCCGTATTCTGTTCAGCTGTCGGGTATGCTTCGGCCGCTTCAGACTTCTGCAGCGCGCTCGAGCACTTCCCGGACCTTCCAGGCCTTGTGCCTGGAGATGGGCCTGCATTCCTGGATGGTGACCGTGTCGCCCGTCCTGCACTCATTGTTCTCGTCGTGCGCCATGATCTTCGTGGAGCGGCGCATCACCTTGCCGTACAGGGGATGCTTCACCTTGCGTTCCACCAGCACGGTGACGGTCTTGTCCATTCTGTCGCTGCTGACCACCCCGACCAGGGTGCGCGCCTTCTTCTGCTGTTCGCTCATCAGCCTTCACCCCTGCGCTGTTCGTTGAGTACCGTCCTGATACGGGCGATGTCGCGGCGGATCTCGCGGAAGCGGTGGGTCTTGCCACCCTGGCCGCTGCCCATCTGCATCCTCAGGTTGAACTGCTCGCGGAGCAGTTCCTTTTCCAGGGCGCGCAGCTCCTCGGCCGGCTTCTGTCTCAGTTCACTGGCCTTCATCACATCACCGTCCTCTTGACGATCTTGGTCTTTACCGGCAGCTTGGCCGCAGCGCGGCGCAGTGCCTCATAGGTCAGCTCCTCGGACACGCCAGCCATCTCGTAGAGCATGCGGCCAGGCTGTACCTGGGCGACGTAATATTCGACGTTGCCCTTGCCCTTGCCCTGTCGGACCTCGAGCGGTTTTTGCGTGATCGGCTTGTCGGGGAAGATCCGGATCCAGACCGTGGCGCCGCGCTTGACATGCCGGTTGATGGCACGGCGGGCGGCCTCGATCTGACGCGCCGTCACGCGGCCACGTTCGGTTGCCTGGAGGCCGTATTCACCGAAACTCACCTTGTTTCCGCGCAGCGCCAGGCCGCGATTGCGCCCTTTCTGCTGCTTGCGGAATTTCATTCTCTTTGGCTGAAGCATGATTCGTTCTCCTGCGCTTACTTCGCCTTCGCCTCGGTGGCCGCGGCCTCGGTTTCCTCATCCTGCTGGTGGCTGAGGACCTCACCCTTGAAGATCCAGACCTTGACCCCGATCACGCCATAGGTGGTCCGGGCCTCGGCAAATCCGTAGTCGATGTCTGCCCGCAGGGTGTGCAGCGGAACCCGCCCTTCGCGGTACCACTCGGTACGCGCGATCTCGGCGCCATTGAGCCGGCCGGCCACGTTGATCCGGATCCCCTGGGCCCCGAGCCGCATGGCATTGCTGACCGCACGTTTCATGGCTCGGCGGAACATGATGCGTCGCTCGAGCTGGTTGGCGACATTCTCGGCCACCAGCTGGGAATCGAGTTCGGGCTTGCGGATCTCCTCGACGTTGATGTGGGCGGTGACGCCCATCATCTCCGAGACCTTGCGCCGCAGCTTCTCGATGTCTTCACCCTTCTTGCCGATCACGATTCCGGGGCGGGCGGTGTGGATGACGATCCGGGCGTTGTTCGCCGGCCGTTCGATCTGGATCCGGCTCACCGAGGCGTTCTTCAGCTTCTCGTGCAGGAAATCCCTGACCTCGATATCGGTGTTCAGATAATCGGCGTACTGGCCCTTCTCCGCATACCAGGTGGAGTTCCAGTCCTTGATGATGCCGAGTCGGATACCCGTTGGATGTACTTTCTGGCCCATTGGCTTGTCTCTGTCTTAAGCTTCTTCCACCTGCACCGTGATATGGCTGGTGCGCTTCAGTATGCGATCAGCACGCCCCCTCGCGCGGGCACGGAACCGCTTGTAGGTCGGCCCCTGATCGACATAGATGGTCTTGACCACCAGCTCGTCGATATCGGCGCCGTCGTTGTGTTCGGCATTGGCGATGGCGGAATCGAGGACCTTCTTGACGATCGCCGCGGCCTTCTTGGGGCTGAAGGTCAGGATCTCGATGGCCTTGTCGACCGGCAGCCCGCGGATCTGGTCCGCGACCAGGCGCGCCTTCTGGGGCGAAATCCGCGCATTGCGATGGATGGCTGTGGTTGCCATGGACAGCTACCTCACTTCTTCGACTTCTTGTCCGCGGCGTGGCCGCGGAAGGTACGGGTCGGCGAGAATTCACCGAGCTTGTGCCCGACCATGTTCTCGGTAATGAAGACCGGCACGTGCTGGCGCCCGTTGTAGACGGCGATGGTCAGCCCGACCATGTCGGGGATGATCATCGAGCGGCGCGACCAGGTCTTGATCGGCTTCTTGTCGTTGCTTTCACGGGCCTTCTCGACCTTGGCCAGTAGGTGGTGGTCGATGAAGGGGCCCTTCTTTACGGAACGTGGCACGACTCTGGATCCTCTTCTCGATTAGCGACTGTTACGGCGCCGGACAATCAGCTTGTCGCTGCGCTTGTTGCGGCGTGTCTTGTGCCCCTTGGTAGGCACCCCCCACGGAGTGACCGGATGACGGCCTCCCGAGGTGCGGCCCTCGCCACCACCATGGGGATGATCGACCGGGTTCATCGCCACACCGCGCACGGTAGGCCGGACACCACGCCAGCGCTTGGCCCCGGCCTTGCCCAGTGAACGCAGCGCGTGCTCACTGTTGCCGACTTCACCCAGGGTGGCGCGGCATTCGATCGGGACCCGGCGCATCTCCCCGGAACGCAGGCGCAGGGTGGCGTGGTTCCCCTCCCGCGCGACCAGCTGGATCGCGGCCCCGGCGCTGCGCCCGAGCTGGGCACCCTTGCCGGGCTTGAGCTCCACACAGTGGACCACGCTGCCGAGGGGGATATTGCGCAGCGGCATGCAGTTCCCGGGGGCGATCGGCGCCTCCTTGCCGGACTGGAGCACGTCACCCGCCTTCACCCCCTTCGGGGCGATGATGTAGCGCCGCTCGCCGTCGCTGTAGAGCAGCAGGGCGATATGGGCACTCCGGTTCGGATCATATTCAATCCGCTCGACCCGGGCCGGGATGCCGTCCTTGTTGCGCCTGAAGTCGATGACGCGATAGCGCTGCTTGTGGCCACCGCCCCGGTGACGAACGGTGATCCTGCCGGCGTTGTTGCGCCCGGCCTTGCGGGACTGCTTCTCCAGCAGGGGACGGTAGGGCTCACCCTTGTGCAGCTCGGGCGAGACCACCTTGACCACGTTCCTGCGTCCCGGTGATGTCGGCTTTACCTTGACCAGCGCCATTTCTCTCTAGCTCCCAGAGTGGATGTTATTCCGCTTCCGCGAAATTGATGTCGAAGCCCGGCCTGAGGGTGACGTAGGCCTTCTTCCAGTCGCTGCGCCGGCCCTGCCGGCCGCGAAAGCCCTTGCGCTTGCCCTTGACGTTCGCTACCCGGACCTCACCGACCTCGACATTGAACAACTGCTCTACGGCACCGCGGATCTCCTCCTTGGTCGCGTTCTTCACGACCCTGAAGGCGAACTGACGGGATTCGTTCTCAGCCAGCCGGGCGGTCTTCTCGGTAACGATGGGCGCAAGCAGCACCTTCAGCAGTCGCTGTTCGCTCATTGCAGCTGCCCCTCGAGTTGTTTGATGGCCTTCTCGGTGAACACGACCTTGTCGGCCCCCACCAGCGATACCGGATCGACGGTCCCGATCTCGCAGACATCGATACCGGGTATGTTGCGCGCGGCCAGGTAGAGGTTTTCATCGACCTGGTCGGTCACGATCAGCGCCTTTTCCAGCCCCAGCTTGCCGAGCTGTTCTGCCAGCAGCCGGGTCCTGGGCTGTTCGACCGCGAGATCGTCGATCACCATCAGGCGTTCCTGGCGGACCAGTTCGGACAGGATCGAACGGATCGCTCCGCGATACATCTTGCGATTGACCTTTACCGAGTGGTCACGCGGGGTGGCCGCGAAGGTCTTGCCGCCTCCGCGCCACAACGGGCTGCGGATGGTGCCGGCGCGGGCCCGCCCCGTTCCCTTCTGGCGCCACGGCTTGCGCCCGCCGCCGCTGACCGCGGAGCGGTTCTTCTGGGCCTTGGTGCCGGCGCGGGCGCCGGCCAGATAGGCCGTGACCACCTGATGGATCAGCGGCTCGTTGAAATCGACGCCGAACACACCGTCGGCGAGATTCACGGAGCCCTGGCCGCCAGTGGTCGAATGCAGGGTCAGTTCCATCATCTTCTCCTTATCGGCCCTGTTTCACCGCAGGGCGGATAATCACGTCTCCACCGCGGGACCCGGGGACAGCCCCCTTGACCAGCAGCAGGTTGCGCTCGGCGTCGACGCGCACCACTTCCAGGTTCTGTACGGTGCGCCGGGCGTTGCCGAGGTGGCCGGCCATCTTCTTGCCCTTGAAGACACGTCCCGGGGTCTGGCACTGCCCGATGGAACCGGGGGCGCGATGGGACAGGGAGTTGCCGTGCGTGGCGTCCTGGGTACGGAAGTTGTGCCGCTTCACGGCGCCGGCATAGCCCTTGCCGATACTGCGCCCGGTGACATCCACCTTCTGTCCCGGCTCGAACAGGTCGGCCCGCAGCTCGCTGCCGACTTCGGGGGCTTCGCTCTCGCTCTCATCGAGGCGGAACTCCCACAGTCCACGGCCGGCCTCGATACCGGCGGCGGCGAAGACTCCGGCCTCGGGCTTCCTGATCCGGTTGCGGTGTCGCGTACCGGTGGTCACCTGGATGGCACGGTAGCCGTCCCGCTCCTCCTGCCTGACGGCGGTCACGCGGTTCGGCAGCACCTCGATCACGGTTACCGGAACGGACTCGCCGTTCTCGGTGAATACACGGGTCATGCCCCGTTTCTGACCAACCAATCCCAGCGGCATCTCTAGCTACCCCTCAAATCTCTCTCGTACGATCAGCTCAGCTTGATCTGGACATCGACGCCGGCGGCGAGATCCAGCTTCATCAGGGCATCCACGGTCTTGTCCGTCGGATCCACGATGTCGAGCAGCCGCTTGTGGGTGCGGATCTCGTACTGGTCCCGCGCGTCCTTGTTGACGTGGGGGGAGATCAGCACAGTATAGCGCTCCTTGCGGGTCGGCAGGGGAATGGGTCCCTTGACCTGGGCGCCTGTGCGCTTGGCAGTGTCGACGATCTCCTGGGCCGACTGGTCGACCAGCCGGTGATCGAAGGACTTCAGCCTGATGCGGATAACCTGTTCAGCCATGATTTCTTACTCGATGATCTTGGTGACGACGCCGGCGCCGACGGTGCGGCCACCCTCGCGAATGGCGAAGCGCAGACCCTCCTCCATCGCAATCGGCTGGATCAGCGACACCGTCATCTTCACGTTGTCGCCAGGCATCACCATCTCCACTCCCTCCGGCAGGTCCACCGCTCCGGTCACGTCCGTCGTCCGGAAGTAGAACTGCGGACGGTAATTGCTGAAAAACGGCGTGTGGCGGCCACCCTCTTCCTTGCTCAGCACATACACCTCACACTCGAATCGCGTGTGCGGCGTGATGCTGCCGGGCTTGCACACCACCTGACCACGCTCCACCTCGTCACGCTTGGTGCCACGCAGCAACAGACCCACATTGTCCCCCGCAACACCCTCGTCCAGCAGCTTGCGGAACATCTCCACGCCCGTCACCGTCGTCTTCTGCGTCGGACGAATGCCCACAATCTCCACTTCCTCGCCAACCGTCACCTTCCCCCGCTCGATGCGGCCCGTCACCACCGTGCCACGGCCACTGATGCTGAACACGTCCTCAATCGGCATCAGAAACGGCTGGTCAACCGGACGCTCCGGGATCGGAATGTACTCGTCCATCGCATTGAGCAGCTTCTCGATCGAGGGGATCCCAATCTCGCTCTCGTCTCCCTCAACCGCCTTCAGCGCACTGCCCACAATCACCGGAACGTCGTCCCCGGGAAACTCGTACTGACTCAGCAGCTCACGGACCTCCATCTCCACCAGCTCCAGCAGCTCCGGGTCGTCCACCATGTCCGCCTTGTTCAGGTACACCACGATGTACGGAACTCCAACCTGACGCGCCAGCAGAATGTGCTCTCGCGTCTGCGGCATCGGGCCGTCCGCCGCACTCACCACCAGGATCGCTCCGTCCATCTGCGCCGCACCCGTGATCATGTTCTTCACGTAGTCCGCGTGACCAGGACAGTCCACATGCGCGTAGTGACGCTTCTCGCTCTCGTACTCCACGTGCGCCGTCGCTATCGTGATGCCGCGCTCCCGCTCCTCCGGCGCATTGTCAATCTGGTCGTAGGCCTTCTCCTCTCCACCAAACTTCTTCGCCGAATAAATCGTCAGCGCCGCCGTCAGCGTCGTCTTGCCGTGGTCCACGTGACCAATCGTCCCCACGTTCACGTGCGGCTTCGTTCGTTCAAATTTCTCCTTCGACACGTCGAGTACCTCTTGCTTAACTCTGGCTGGTTCGCTGCTTGATCACGGCCTCGGCGATGCTTGATGGCGCCTCGGCATATTTGCTGAATTCCATGGAATAGGTCGCGCGGCCCTGGGTAGAGGAGCGCAGGTCGGTGGCGTACCCGAACATCTCCGAGAGCGGCACCTCGGCCCGGATCACCTTCCCCGTCGGGCAATCGTCGGTTCCCTGCAGGATCCCGCGGCGGCGATTCAGATCACCGTTGACGGTTCCCAGATACTCTTCCGGAGTGACAACCTCCACCTTCATGATCGGTTCCAGCAGGACCGGGTTGCCCTTCTTGACGCCATCCTTGAGGGCCATGGATCCGGCGATCTTGAAGGCCATCTCCGAGGAATCGACCTCATGGTAGGAACCGTCGTAGATGGTGGCCTTGATATCCACCAGCGGATAACCGGCCAGGACGCCGTTCTCCATCTGCTCCTCGACGCCCTTCTGGACCGCGCCGATATATTCGCGGGGCACCACACCACCCACGATTTCGTTCACGAATTCGAAACCGCCGCCTTCCGGCAACGGCTCCAGGCGCAGTACCACATGACCATACTGACCACGGCCACCGGTCTGGCGCACGAACTTGCCCTCGGCCTTCTCCACCGGCTTGCGAATGGTCTCGCGATAGGCGACCTGCGGCTTGCCGACATTGGCCTCGACCTTGAACTCGCGCTTCATGCGGTCGACGATGATCTCCAGATGCAGTTCGCCCATCCCGGAGATGATGGTCTGACCGGACTCCTCGTCGGTATGGACGCGGAAGGAAGGGTCCTCCTGGGCGAGCTTCTGCAGGGCGATGCCCATCTTCTCCTGGTCGGCCTTGGTCTTGGGCTCCACCGCGACCGAGATGACCGGCTCGGGGAATTCCATGCGCTCGAGGGTGATGACATTGTTGAGATCGCACAGGGTGTCGCCGGTGGTGACATCCTTCAGTCCCACCGCAGCGGCGATGTCGCCGGCACGAACCTCCTTGATCTCGTCACGGTGATTCGCGTGCATCTGCAGCAACCGCCCGATACGCTCCTTCTTGCCCTTGATGGGGTTGTAGATGGTGTCTCCGGAGCTGACCACGCCCGAATAGACGCGGAAGAAGGTCAGGGTGCCGACGAACGGGTCGGTCGCGATCTTGAAGGCCAGCGCACTGAAGGGTTCGTCGTCGGAGGCCGCGCGGGTGATCTCGTTGCCCTCCTCGTCGGTTCCGCTCACCGGGGGGATGTCCACCGGGGAGGGCATGTACTCGATGACCGCATCGAGCATCGCCTGGACGCCCTTGTTCTTGAATGCGGAGCCACAGAAAACGGGGACCAGGGTGTTGTTGATGGTGCCGGCGCGGATCCCCCGCTTGATCTCCTCGCTGGTCAGCTCGTCGCCCTCGAGGTACTTGTCCATGAGCTCGTCATCGGCCTCGGCCGCCGCCTCGACCATCTTCTCGCGCCACTGTGCGGCGGCATCGGCGAGGTCCTCGGGGATATCCCGCTCCTCGAACTTCATGCCGAGGCTCTCCTCGTCCCAGTAGATGGCCTTCATCTTGATGAGGTCGACGACCCCCTCGAACTTCTCCTCGGCGCCGATGGGAAGCTGCATGGGCACGGCGTTGCTGCCAAGCCGTTCGCGGATCTGGGTGACGACCCTGAGGAAATCGGCGCCGGAGCGGTCCATCTTGTTGATGAAGGCCATGCGGGGCACTTCGTACTTGGTGGCCTGGCGCCACACCGTCTCCGATTGCGGCTCGACCCCGCCGACGGCGCAGAACACCGCGACGGCGCCATCGAGCACCCGCAGGGAACGCTCCACCTCGATGGTGAAGTCGACGTGTCCGGGAGTGTCGATGATGTTGATCCGGTGCTCGGGGAACTGCGCCTCCATGCCCCGCCAGAAACAGGTGGTGGCCGCGGAGGTGATGGTGATGCCGCGCTCCTGCTCCTGCTCCATCCAGTCCATGGTCGCGGCGCCATCGTGCACCTCGCCGATCTTGTGCGAGAGCCCGGTGTAATAGAGGATGCGCTCCGTGGTGGTCGTCTTGCCGGCATCGATGTGGGCCATGATGCCGATGTTGCGGTAGCGCTCGATTGGGGTCTTTCTTGCCACGTCTAGGTCTCTTGCTGTCGTCTTCTTTCCGGGTTCCGCTTACCAGCGATAGTGCGAGAAGGCCTTGTTGGCCTCGGCCATGCGATGGGTGTCTTCACGCTTCTTCACCGCCGAACCCCGGTTCTCGAAGGCGTCCATCATCTCCCCGGCCAGACGCTGCCCCATGCTCTTCTCACTCCGCTTGCGCGCGGCATCCACCAGCCAGCGCATGGCCAGGGTGGTCCTGCGGGAAGGACGCACCTCCACCGGGACCTGGTAGGTAGCGCCACCGATGCGACGGGACTTCACCTCGACCACCGGACGGATGTTGTCGAGCGCCTGACGGAAGACCTCCAGCGGCTCGGCCTTGCCACGCTCGGCGATGACGTCGAGCGCGCCATAGACGATCTTCTCGGCGATGGATTTCTTGCCGTCACTCATCACCATGTTGATGAACTTGGACAGGGTCTCGTCCCCGTATTTCGGGTCGGGGAGAATGACACGCTTGGCAACGACTCTTCTTCTGGGCATCTTGGCAGGCTTCCGTATCGCGTTCGGTAGATCAGGACTTGGGACGCTTTGCGCCGTACTTGGAGCGACCCTGGCGACGATCGCTGACGCCGGAGGCATCCAGGGTCCCACGGATGGTGTGATAGCGGACACCGGGCAGGTCCTTCACGCGGCCGCCGCGGATCAGGATCACCGAGTGCTCCTGCAGGTTGTGGCCCTCACCACCGATATAGGTGGTCACCTCCTGGCCATTGGTCAGGCGAACACGCGCAACCTTCCGCAAGGCCGAGTTCGGCTTCTTCGGGGTGGTGGTGTAGACACGCGTGCAGACACCGCGCTTCTGGGGACAGCCCTCCAGCGCGGGCACGTTGCTCTTTTTGATCTGGCGCTTGCGACCCTTGCGCACCAGCTGATTGATCGTAGCCATTGAACTCCGCTTCCCGTGTCGCGGCCCGGTTGCCGCCGTTTTTCGTAACCTGATGAAATAAAAACGGATATCGGGCGATATCCGTTTTCGTTCAAATCTGCTTCCCGCCCCCCTGGGGCAGGCCGCCGGCCCCGATACCTGGAGGGGCCTGGCGAAGAAGCGGAATTTTCGCAGGGCGCCGTCCTGCTGTCAAGAGAAATGAGAGGTGAGAGGGGATCCCCCGTCTCTCACCTCCCACCTGCCGCTGGCCGTCAGGCGGTCTTCGAGGCCTCTCCGGTTCCGGCTTCCTCCTCTCCGGCGCCTGCCGTGGCGGGTTCCTCCTCCACCGGCGTCTCCAGGAGCCCGCGTTCCATGGCCCGCTTCTGCCTGCGTTCCTGGTGGTACGCGAATCCGGTCCCGGCCGGGATCAGGCAGCCGACGATGACATTCTCCTTGAGACCCCGCAGGTCGTCCCGCTTGCCATTGACCGCAGCCTCGGTCAGGACCCTCGTGGTCTCCTGGAAGGATGCCGCGGAGATGAAGGACTCGGTCGCCAGGGAGGCCTTGGTGATGCCCAGCAGGATGGTCTCGAACTTCGCCGGCTCCCGCCCTTCGGCCTCGAGCTGGGCGTTGGTCTCGAGTACCCGTTCCCGGTCCACCTGCTCCCCCTTGAGGAAACGGGTGTCGCCGGGCTCGGTGATCTCGACCTTGCGCAGCATCTGGCGGATGATCACCTCGATGTGCTTGTCGTTGATCTTGACGCCCTGCAGGCGGTAGACGTCCTGGACCTCGTTCACGATGTAGCTGGCCAGGTCGCGTACCCCCTTGAGCCGCAGGATGTCGTGCGGGTTGGGTGCCCCGTCGACCACTACCTCACCCTTCTCCACGTGTTCACCCTCGAACACCAGGATGTGGCGCCACTTGGGGATCAGCTCCTCGTAGGTTTCGCCATCCGCGCCGGTGATGATGAGGCGCTGCTTGCCCTTGGTGTCCTTGCCGAAGCTGACGGTACCGGAGATCTCTGCCAGGATTGCCGATTCCTTCGGCTTGCGGGCCTCGAACAGATCCGCCACGCGGGGCAGACCGCCGGTGATGTCCTTGGTCTTGGCCGACTCCTGCGGAACGCGGGCGATGACATCGCCAGGATGGATCTCCTCTCCGTCATGCCGGATCAGGATCGCCTTGGGTGGCAGGGGGTGATGTGCCGGGATGTCGGTGTCGGGGATCATCACCGGCTTGCCGCTGGCATCGACCACATTGACCACCGGCCGCATGTCCTTCGCGGTCCCCGGACGCTCGCTGGGGTCCATGACCTCGAGGTCGACCAGGCCGGTGACGGGGTCCTCCTTGCGACGCAGGGTCTGACCCTCGACGATGTCGGTCCAGACGACCCGTCCTTCGACCTCGCTGATGATCGGGTGGGTATGCGGATCCCACTTGGCCACCACGCTCCCGGCCTCTACCGGGTCGCCATCCCTGACCGAGAGTTCGGCGCCATAAGGCACCTTGTAGCGCTCGCGCTGACGCCCGTCCTCGTCGACAACCGACAGCTCACCGGAACGGGACACCACCACCGAACCCCCATCGGGCCGGGTTATCAGTTTCAGGTTGAGCAGGCGGATGGTTCCCCTGGACTTGACCTCGATATTGTTGACGGCCGCAGCCCTCGAGGCAGCACCACCGATATGGAAGGTCCGCATGGTCAGCTGGGTGCCGGGCTCGCCGATGGACTGGGCGGCCATGACACCGACCGCCTCACCGATGTTCACCTTGTGTCCGCGGGCCAGGTCTCGCCCGTAGCAGGCGGCGCAGACGCCATAGTGGGTCTCGCAGGTGATCGGTGACCGGACCTTGACCTGGTCGATTCCGGTCTTCTCCAGTTTATCCACCAGCTCCTCGTCGATCAGGGTCCCGGCCGGGATCAGCACCTCGTCGCTCCCGGGCGGCACGATGTCGACTGCCGTGATCCGGCCGAGGACACGTTCCCCGAGTGGCTCGACCACGTCGCCGCCCTCGATGATCGGGATCACCAGCAGCCCCTCACTGGTCCCGCAATCCTCCTCGGTCACGACCAGGTCCTGAGAGACGTCCACCAGACGCCGGGTGAGGTATCCCGAGTTGGCGGTCTTCAGCGCGGTGTCCGCAAGACCCTTGCGGGCGCCGTGGGTCGAGATGAAGTACTGCAGCACGTTCAACCCTTCGCGGAAGTTCGCGGTGATCGGCGTCTCGATGATCGAACCGTCCGGCTTGGCCATCAGGCCGCGCATGCCGGCGAGCTGGCGGATCTGGGCCGCGGATCCGCGGGCCCCGGAATCGGCCATGATGTAGATGGAATTGAGCGACTCCTCCTGTACCTCATTGCCTTCGGCGTCGATTACCGTCTCGGTGCCGAGCTTCTCCATCATCGCCTTGGCCACCTGGTCATTGGTATGGGACCAGATGTCGACCACCTTGTTGTAGCGCTCGCCGTCGGTCACCAGGCCGGATTCGTACTGCTGCTGGATCTCCATCACCCCGGCCTCGGCTTTGGCCAGGATCTGCGCCTTCTCCTCCGGCACCACCATGTCGTCCACGCCGATGGAGACCCCGGCGCGGGCGGCCATGGAGAAGCCCGTGTACATCAGCCGGTCGGCGAAGACCACGGTCGCCTTGGTGCCCGCGCGGCGGTAGCACTGGTCGATCAGCTGGGAGATGGCCTTTTTGGTCATCTTGCGGTTGACCAGATCGAAGGGCAGCTCCGGCGGCAGCAGGCGCGACAGCAGGGCCCTGCCGACGGTGGTGTCGACCAGCCGGCTGCGCTTTTGCCCGTCCTCCCCGATTTCCGTGATCCGGACCTTCACCTTCGCGTGCAGGTGGGCCACGCGGTTCTCGTAGGCGCGGTGGACCTCTTCGAGGTCGGCGAAGACCATCCCCTCGCCGGTGGCATTGGTCCGGTCGCGGGTCATGTAGTAGAGGCCCAGCACCACGTCCTGGGTCGGGACGATGATCGGGCTGCCGTTGGCCGGAGAGAGGATGTTGTTGGTCGACATCATCAGGGTCCGGGCCTCGAGCTGGGCCTCGATCGAGAGCGGTACGTGAACCGCCATCTGGTCGCCGTCGAAGTCGGCGTTGAAGGCGGTGCAGACCAGGGGATGGAGCTGGATCGCCTTGCCCTCGATCAGGACCGGTTCGAAGGCCTGGATGCCCAGCCGGTGCAGGGTCGGTGCCCGGTTCAGCATCACCGGGTGTTCCCGGATCACCTCCTCCAGGATGTCCCAGACCTCGGGCCCCTCCTGTTCCACCATCTTCTTGGCCGCCTTGATGGTGGTCGCCAGCCCCCGCCGTTCAAGCTTGCTGAAGATGAAGGGCTTGAACAGCTCCAGGGCCATCTTCTTGGGCAACCCGCACTGATGCAGGCGCAGGGTGGGGCCGACCACGATCACCGAGCGTCCCGAGTAGTCCACCCGCTTGCCCAGCAGGTTCTGCCGGAAGCGGCCCTGCTTGCCCTTGATCATGTCGGCCAGCGACTTGAGCGGCAGCTTGTTGGTGCCGGTGATGGCCCGGCCGCGGCGGCCGTTGTCGAGTAGCGCGTCCACCGCCTCCTGCAGCATCCGCTTCTCGTTGCGGACGATGATGTCGGGGGCGTTCAGATCGAGCAGCCGCTTGAGGCGGTTGTTGCGGTTGATCACCCTCCGGTAGAGGTCGTTCAGATCGGAGGTGGCGAAGCGGCCGCCCTCCAGCGGCACCAGCGGGCGCAGCTCGGGCGGCAGCACCGGCAGCACCTTGAGCACCATCCACTCGGGCCGATTGCCGGAGTGGAGGAAGCCCTCGAGCAACTTGAGCCGCTTGGTGATCTTCTTGAGCTTGGTCTCCGACCCGGTCTCCTCCATCTCGGTCCGCAGCCGGTTGACCTCGGAGGGCAGATCGATCGACTTGAGCATCTCGTAGATGGCCTCGGCGCCCATCAGGGCGGTGAAGTCGTCCCCGTACTGCTCCACCGCCTCGAGATAGGTCTCCTCGGTCATGAGCTGGCCCCGTTCCAGCTCGGTCATGCCCGGATCGACCACCACATAGGCCTCGAAATAGAGGATCCGCTCGATCTCGCGCAGGGTCATGTCCAGCATCAGTCCCATGCGCGAGGGCAGCGACTTGAGGAACCAGATGTGAGCCACCGGAGAGGCGAGATCGATATGGCCCATGCGCTCGCGGCGCACCTTGGCCAGGGTCACCTCCACCCCGCACTTCTCGCACACCACGCCGCGGTGCTTGAGCCGCTTGTACTTGCCGCAGAGGCACTCGTAGTCCTTGACGGGGCCGAAGATCTTGGCACAGAACAGGCCATCCCGCTCCGGCTTGAAGGTGCGGTAATTGATGGTCTCGGGCTTCTTCACCTCGCCATAGGACCAGGAGCGGATCTTCTCCGGAGAGGCCAGGCCGATGCGGATGGCATCGAAGTCCTGCACCTGGCTCTGCTGCTTCAACAGGTTCAATAGGTCTTTCAAGGCGGCTCCTCCTTAACTGTTACGGGGTACTGGCTGGAAACTGATCACGACCGGCGCCTCAGTCCTGTTCCAGCTCGATGTCGAGAGCCAGGGCGCGGATCTCCTTCAGCAACACGTTGAAGGACTCCGGCATGCCCGCCTCCATGCGGTGGTCACCATCGACGATACTCTTGTACATCTTGGTCCGGCCGGTCACGTCATCGGACTTGACCGTCAGCATCTCGCGCAGCGTGTAGGCGGCGCCGTACGCCTCCAGTGCCCAGACCTCCATCTCGCCGAAGCGCTGGCCACCGAACTGGGCCTTGCCGCCCAGCGGCTGCTGGGTGACCAAGCTGTAGGGCCCGGTGGAGCGGGCGTGCATCTTGTCATCGACCAGATGATTCAGCTTGAGCATGTACATGTATCCGACCGTCACCGGGCGGTCGAATGGCTCCCCGGTCCGGCCGTCGTAGAGCGTGGTCTGGCCGGAGCGGGGAAGGCCCGCGAGTTCGAGCATGTCCTTGATCTCGCTCTCCAGGGCCCCGTCGAAGACCGGGGTGGCCATCGGCACGCCACCGGTCAGGTTGCGTGCCATCTCCACGATCTCGTCGTCGGTGAGGCTGTCCAGGTCCTCCTTCTGGCCGGTGCTGTTGTAGACCTTGTCTAGGAACTTGCGCAGCTCTGCCACCGGCTTCTGCGCTTCCAGCATTTCCTGGATCCGGCGCCCCAGCCCCTTGGCGGCCCACCCCAGGTGGGTCTCAAGGATCTGGCCGATGTTCATGCGCGAAGGAACGCCCAGGGGGTTGAGCACGATGTCCACCGGCGTCCCGTCGGCCATGTGCGGCATGTCCTCCACCGGCACGATCATGGAGATGACGCCCTTGTTGCCGTGCCGGCCGGCCATCTTGTCGCCGGGCTGGATGACGCGCTTGACCGCGAGATAGACCTTGACCATCTTGAGCACGCCGGGGGCAAGGTCGTCGCCCGCGGTGAGCTTGGCCTTCTTCTCCTGGAAGCGGCGTTCGAACTCCTCGCGCTGGGACTCCACCTGTCTGGCGGCGCTCTCGAGCTGGCTGTTGTCCTCCTCTCTCTTGAGCCGGATCTCGAACCACTTCTCGCGCGGCAGCTCCTTGAGATAGGTCTTGGTGATCTTGGCCCCCGCCTTGAGTCCCTTGGGCCCGCCGGCGGCCGTCTTGCCGGTGAGCAGGCGCTCGACGCGGGAGTAGATGTCCTCCTCCAGGATCCGCAACTGGTCGTTGAGGTCCTGTCGCACCCTCCGGAGCTCCGCCTCCTCGATGGCCTTGGCCCTGGCGTCCTTCTCCACCCCTTCGCGGGTGAAGACCTGGACATCGATGACGGTCCCGTTCATGCCCGAGGGGACGCGCAGCGAGGTGTCCTTCACGTCGGAGGCCTTCTCGCCGAAGATGGCGCGCAGCAGCTTTTCCTCGGGGGTGAGCTGGGTCTCTCCCTTCGGCGTCACCTTGCCGACCAGGATGTCACCCGCCTTCACCTCGGCACCGATATAGACGATGCCGGACTCGTCCAGCTTGGCCAGGGCGCTTTCGCTGACGTTGGGGATATCGGCGGTGATCTCCTCGGCCCCGAGCTTGGTGTCCCGGGCGACGCAGTTGAGCTCCTCGATGTGAATGGAGGTATAGACATCCTCCTCGACCACCCGTTCCGAGATCAGGATCGAGTCCTCGAAGTTGTAGCCGTTCCAGGGCATGAACGCGACCAGCATGTTCTTGCCCAGGGCCAGCTCGCCCAGGTCGGTCGCCGAGCCGTCGGCCAGGACATCGCCACGCGAAATCACGTCCCCGCTCCTGACCAGGGGCTTCTGGTTGATCGAGGTGTTCTGGTTGGACCGGGTGTACTTGATCAGGTTGTAGATGTCGACGCCCGGCTCTCCGGCCTCGGTCTCGTCATCGTTGACCCGCACCACGATGCGGCTGGCGTCGACGAAATCGACCACCCCGCCACGGCGTGCCACCACGGTGCTGCCGGAATCGGTCGCCACGGACAGCTCCATGCCGGTCCCCACCAGCGGTTTCTCCGCCTGCAGGGTGGGCACCG
>RFJX01000176.1 GCA_003694425.1 Gammaproteobacteria bacterium | reverse complement strand
CCCTCGGGGAGGATGCGCGTAAATCCCGCCAGCGCCCGTGTTTCCCGGAGGCGATCTACCAGCATAATCCGGGAGAAAAAGGGCTGTATATCCTTTTCGTAAGCCTCCAGGCCTGGGTCACGAATCGTGAGCTGGTCGCTTTTCAGAGGCCTTCGCAATACGTTGAACTCAACACGGCGATAGCCTGTCTCCTCGGAGTCGGATGGCACCGGGCCTTCGTTCGCCTCCCGGTGGAATTCGCCACCTCCTATGACTACTGACTTCAGGGCCTTTTTTAGCTGACTGTCCGAGAAGGGTTTGAGGGCCATCCCCCCGGATTCTCTGACCAGATTCAGGGAGTGTTCCAGTGACAGTGCTCCACTGCTGACCAGCGCTCGAACCGTGGTAAACTTCGGCTGCTCCAACAGTTCGATCAGCTCCTGCAGATCGCGATCGTCACTTTGGGGCAGGTAGAGCGAGCTTCGCAGTTCGGCGAAGTAGACGTTCGAGGCATTGCGCAGGCTGCCCCTGACGGGTCTGTTGCAGGTTGTCCGGGCATCGGACCCTGCCCAGGGCATTTTACCGGGACAGGTATAGGTGTGGTTTTTGGCAAGGTTGGCGCTGAGGTGGGTATTGCCGTCGTTATAGGCCAGCGTAATACGATCCAGTGAACGTCTTTTCCCGCAGGCCTCGCATTTGACGAAAATGCTTGCAAGAGAGGCTCCGCCCCTGGCAAGCAGCTTCAGTTCGCCCCCGCAGGTGGGAGAGGGATCCCTGTGCACCCACTCGCGCCAGGGAAAGTCATGGATGTGACCATGGTCACAGATCATGATGAACCGGACCTGATACATCTCGACCGTAAATTTCTCCTTTGCGTTTTTGCAGTGTTCACACGTCACCCGACCTCTGACAGACAGGGGAAGCTCGCGCATCCGGCCACATCTTGGGCAGAAATGCCATTGGGGAAACCGGAAGGCGGGTACCGTCAGATACCTGTTGATCTCGCCTTTCTTCCGGAAGTCGGGTGGCAGACGGAAGTGATCGACCCCGAGCCGCTCTTTCAGCCGCCACTCTTCGACGATGAATTCCTTTTCGTCGACAGTATGGTTCGATGCTTCCGGGAACCAGTTGTCCAGCGAGGCGCAGAGCATGGAAATTCCATGCTGGTTGGTAATCATGACCCCCACCCCGAACGGGGCTACGAGCTGGGCACGGCGTACGGGGGTTGCGGATCTGTCATTCATGGGATAGCTGTTCAGGGTCGGGGAGTTTGATTTTCAGGACACATTCGGCATCGACGTTTCGCATGGACATGGGCACGGGCCAGCTGATATTCCGGAATTCGTCCGGTACATATTCGCCGGCGGGATACATGAGCCCCGGGTTGGCATCGCTGGTTTCCCAGGAGGCACGTTCCCATCTTTTCCACTGCGAGATGCGTCTGTTGAACACGTCGATGAAGTTTTCCCTTTCTTCCGGCTCGGATCGGGAGATTCTGGGCAGCAGTAGTGCTTTCAGGTTCTCCAGAAGATCGCATGGTACGGGCCAGGGCTGGAGCAACATCCCGCCGAACTGGCGGACGTATGCTATCATCACGGCATGCAGGGCGCGGTCAAGAGCAGGAGGCGAGAAGGGGGTGACACTGGTCGGTTCCACCTGGGCGTAGAGGCGTTCGTGATAGCTCCTGAATTTTTCGAAGTGGGAGCGGTCGCGCGGTTTTGAGGCGGAGTACAGGGTGACGACCAGTCCGGGCCGCTCCCACCATCGCCGGCCCACCCGTCCTGTAACCTGAATGTACTGGGAGGTGGTTTTGGGCTGTCCTACCACGCCCATAAGCGAGAGGCGGTCAATATCCACACCGACCTCGATGATATTCGATGCCAGACACACATCGACCGCAGGGCGACTGCCCGTAGTCGGGGCCTCGAGACGTGAGATGGCTTCTGGCACCTCCTGGCCGCTGATACGGCCAGTGAGTTCCAGGATGGTGTTCAGGAAGCGGCGCTGTTCCAGCCCATCCCTTTTCCGGATGCCGTTCATGTACTCGGGGATGTCCGACTGGAAGAGGGAGAGGGCGCCGCCCAGTTCCCGGAGGCTGTTGAAAAAGGCCAGCAGGGTCCACCAGGGGTCCCGTTCCTCTTTTTCCAGCGGTACGGAAGCCATGAGCAACGCGGAAAAGACCCGAACCTGGGCCGTTTGGAATGAGCCAATCCCGGGGACATGAACCCCGACGTATTTTCGGCCTGGGAGCAGGGTGCCCTGTTCATCAGTAGCATATCGGGCAAAAAACGAGTCGCTGCTGTCGAGTCCCGGGGGTGGGAAGAGTGTGGTTCTGTTGCGGCCATACAGGCTACGGATCTGGGATTCGTAGCGCCTGATGGTGGCCGTCGAGCTCACAATTTTGGGCTGTAACGGGGGATCAGTGCGATTGTCGGTACAGAGGGCCTCTATAAGCGGCTCATAGAGGCCCACCATGGAACCCAGAGGCCCCGAAATCAGGTGCAGCTCGTCCTGAATAATCAGGCCTGGAGGTGAAACAAAGCGTTTTCCGTCGGGATCAAGTCCGAAGATGGCACGCGCCTGGGGTCTCCATGCGAGCATAGCGAACTTGTCCACGGTTCCGATAATCAGATCGGGGCGGTATTCATAGATGTCTTCATCAATCACATAGACGGGCAGGCCTCTGTGAAACTCGCAGTCCGGGTCCGGGCATTTCAGCACCACGGTATTTTCCCCTCGCTCATAGCCGGGGACCAGTTGTTTCGAGCGAGTTATTCTCAGGGGGCCCATCTGTGCATTGCACCAGGGGCACCGAGTTACAAGGAATCTGTTCTCGTCTTTCCTGCCCGGCTTTTCCAGATCCCGAAGCAAAGCTATCGCATCTTTCCGGGTGTTGGGAGTTGTGTTGCTTCCCAGCCATATACCGATGGAGAAATTCCTGGATACTTTTGCGAGCACATCTTCCTTTCGCCGCAAATACTCCATGGCACAGATGAGCCGGGATGCTCTCTGGAACTGTTGTGCGGTGAGCAGGCGAAGGGTATAGCGCATCAGGACGTGGCAGCCGTGGTCTTGCGGATTCCGCAGGTACCGATAGAAGATGGCAAAGGCTGCCAGCCCGAGATAGGCTTCAGTCTTTCCACCACCAGTAGGGAACCAGATAAGCTCGACATTTTCCCTGTCGGGATCCTTTCCCTCTACGGTAGAACGAAGAGTCATCAGCAGGAAAGCAATCTGGAAGGCACGCCAGTACCCTCTGGTATCAGGCAGGCCTGACAGATCAACGGGAGCGTACGGTCTGGAGAAGCTAAGGCGATGCTGTCTGCTGTCGTATTTTGCTTCCCGTGGTTCGCGGGAATCCCTCGCCTGTTGCAGAAGGATAGCATGGTTGGCCAGGCGGAACGCGTTCAGGGCGTGCGCGTCCTGCCCGAGGAAGGTGATGCCGTCACGCATACGTGCAGCACAGGAGCGTGCCCGGGCAATGTGCCTTCGGGCGGTCGACCGGTACTTCCCGGGCAGATCGTCAATTTCGGCCTCCCTTTCGTCTATCCATTTCGAGTACAGCCTGACCACTTCTTCCAGCGCCTCGAAACCGTCATCGCCCTCCACAAGGCCTGCGAGGGACGCCATAGGCACCCTGAGATCGGTCCCGTCGGGACGTCTGATATCAGGGGTTATCGAAGGCACCTCGACCACAGGAAGAGGCTCTGCGCTGACCTGTTTTGCAAATCCGGCGCTTTTTCCATGCAACCAGTTATACAACCAGTTGGCAGCACAGCCATGGCCGACGGCCCAGGTGCACCGGTTTCTGTAGAGCAGGTCCAGTGATTCCTCCTCCTCGCGTGCAAGACGGGTTTCCTCATCATCTTTCCCATCTGCCGAGGTACGTTCTGTGACCGGGTAAGGGAGGATGTGCGCGTTTCCGTCCGGAGTCTCGACCGTGGCGGTAAAATGGGTCTGGAAAAGACAGGAATCATCGTAATTGTTCGTTTTGCTGCTCCTGTTGACCAGAGAGACGGTAATGAGTCGTTCGCGTGGGTTTCCGGTGGGCCGGGAGAACACCTCCATGGACAGGTCCAGATCTTCCGTATTTACCGATTCGGAAGGCCGGGGGCAGAGGCGCTGCCTTCCATTCCCGAGCAACTTCCCGGCAGCGATGCTAAAATCCATGCGCACGGGGAGGCGCAGCCACCAGTGTTTTTTGTACTTTAGCCCGGCTTCTTCCTGATCTTTTTCCTCTCTCTTCCCATTGTCACCGGCATTTTCACTCTTCTCATTGTTACCGACATCCTCTTTCTTCTCCCTGTCACCGTTCTCTGTTACATCTTCTGTCCTGACTTCTTTCCTGAAGTAGCGACCCCCGGTAACCTGTATGTTCAGCCGGGCGTTTTCCGGGAAACGTGTCAGGAAACTAATAGCCATACTACTCGGACGGTAGGAATTGGCCAGCGACAGGTCAAAGTCAAGAGCATCGGGTTCAAGCTCTGCACCTTCGGTTTCATATACCCGGGGCACCGTAATCCGGTCTTCTCCCTCCTCCTCGTAGCCTGCGTCCTCACCCGGGCCGTTTTCCGGAGCGTCGTCCCCATTTTCTATGGCGACTCCACGAGGATACAGGACTCCGACCCCGTATCGTCCGCAGGGACTATCCAGGGTCAGAATTTCCTCTCCCGTGCCTTTCTGTCGCCACGGTCTGAAGAGATCCTTTTTTTCCTTCACAACTATAATTTCTCCCGAGCAATCGATCTCCTCCCCGACTGGATTGGGGCCCACCAGCTCGGCTTTCAGAGCGTGAATCAGCTTTTCGCGATTGCGGAGGTTCGGATTATTCTCAAGCATTCCCGGACAGGGGTTTATTGGAAGCGTTTGTTTCCGGTGACAATATCCACAAGGTCGATGCGTACCTGTTTTCTGGCAAGGACGATCAGGTAATCCAGTGCACGCGAGGCGGCAACGTAGAAAAGTGTCCGTGCGTCGGGTGAGGCGATCTCCTCCAGATCCGTTACAATCACTACAGGGGCTTCGAGTCCCTTGAAGGCATGAATGGTACAGTGACGGATATAACCTGTCCCTTTGCTGTCGCAGGGCCTGAGGCGTTCCTTCCAGGGGCTTGTACTGATCCGGGATGCGGCGCTTTGCGGTCCTGCCCGTGTGGAGAGGAGAACGATGTCATCCCCCCGGAAACCCTCCTTCCAGAGTGACTCAAGGGTCCGGATCAGAATCTGTTGCTGCTCTTCCCTATCATCCCAGAAATGCAGTTCCGGGTCATGATATTCGATCCGGTCCGGACGGAGTACGGATGTGTATCCCGGATTCAGGCGTGCGGCGGTTTCTACAAAACTAGCAATACGAGGCGTATTTCTGCAGTTGTCTGCGAGGCGGAATATGGGGAAGCCACTGATGTAGGGGGCAAGTCTTTCTTCCAGTGTCTCCCACGTAGCGGCCGCTCCGGGTGTATAGATGCTCTGGTTGACAAAATCGCCGAAGATCAGCCAGCGACCGTATCGCAGCCCGCCGTCGAGCACTAGATCCAGTACATCAAGAAAGGCTGGTTTCAGCAGGTCCTGAGCCTCGTCAATGATCAGATCATCAAATGGTAATTCAAAACCCGGATACCTGATGCGTTTATCCTCGGAGAGGAGCACTTCCACTGCTTGTTCAGGCAGTTCTTTCTCCCAGAATTGCGGGTCGTGTCCGGCGGGAGGATGATCGTCCGTCAGGCATAACAGGAAATGATGAAACGTACCGGAGAAGACCGCGGGCGCGAGGTCGCCAACCTGTTCCTGCATCCAGTATCCGAGGAGTCTGTTGAAGCAGAGCAGGAGGACCCGGCGTCCCCGGGCTGCGGCACGCCGGGCAGCTTCCACGGCCAGCATGGTTTTACCGGTGCCTGCGGGACCTACGAAGGCAACGCGCGGGTTCCATTCCATGGTGTCCAGCGCGTGGGTCTGTTTTTCGGTATAGTAGCGGATTTCCTCTTCCCTTCGCCGGGCGCGCGAGCGGGGAGACTCGAAGAACTCAAAATTCGGACGCAGCACCTCGGCAATGCGACGGCAATCGGCGGGGGTCGGTCTGTTGCCGCGGGGACAAAACCACCTGGCGGAGGGATTGCTTTCCAGATACCGGCGTGCCTTGCCGAGAATATTGGTTACATGCTCCGCGATGCCTTTTCGGGTGAGATCTTTCCGGTCGATGACCTGCCAGGGATGCCATTCGGGAGAAGAGGCGGTGAAGTCAACAAAGGGAAAGGCAACGGCCGACCAGAAGACAACATTTCCCAGTTCCGGCAACTCACGTGCAACCTGCTCCCGGAGGCTATGCATGGTCTCGCTGACCTGCCTGAAGGGGCTTCGCCCTTTTTTCCGGTGCTTTCCGAAGAACCATTCTCCCTCCCTGCACTCAATGAAGTCGTGGGATT
>RFJX01000175.1 GCA_003694425.1 Gammaproteobacteria bacterium | reverse complement strand
CCGGAGTGGAGGAAGATCAGGTCCACATCGGAGGAGAAGTTGAGCTCTCTCGCCCCCAGCTTGCCCATGGCGATGACCGCCAGCGACTGTTCCCGTCCATCGCGGTCGAAGGGCCGGCCGACGCCCGGTTCCATCTCCGCGGCCAGCCATTGCAGCGCCTGGTCGATGGCGGCGTCGGCGAGGTCGGAGAGATCGCCGCAGGTCTCCTCCAGGGGGGCGAGGCCGGCGATGTCGCGCCAGGCGATCCGCACCATCTCCCGCTGGCGGAACAGCCGCAGGCGGCGCATGAACTCCTCCTCGCTTCCGCCTTCCCCCACCGCGCCCCGCAGTCCGGCCGCGAGTTCGCCGGGCTCCAGCGGACGCTCGAGGCGCGCCACGCCTTCCGGGGCCAGGATCCGGGGCTGACGGGCGCATTCCCGGGCGACGAAGGGGCTCACCCCCCAGACCCGCACCAGCTGCGCCAGCAGTCCGGGCTCCTGCGGCGGGGCCATCCCTTCCCGCTCGCAGGCGCCCAGGAAGTCGCGCCAGGCGTGTTCCAGGGGCTCGCGCAGTCCCTCCGGCAGCCGTCCGGCCTCCGGCGGAAGGGTGGGTGTACCGGGCGGCTGGCTCAAGCTTCGCATCTCCGGTCTCTGTCCTGCGTCGTCACTGCGGTGTCTCTCCCGTGGCTGCCGGCTAAAGGATGCCTGTTCCGCCCCGATACTAAGGGGAGATAGATGAACAGGGAAGCATCCCGTAAGGAGCGCCTCATGAGCAAGAGCCTGCGTGACGCGGCGCTGGAGTACCACCGCCGCCGGCCCCACGGCAAGCTGGAGATCCGGGCGACCAAGCCCATGACCACGCCGCGCGACCTCTCCCTGGCCTATTCGCCCGGAGTGGCGGCGGCCTGCGAGGAGATCGCCCGCGACCCCACCGAGGCGGCGAGCCTGACCGCCCGGGGCAACCTGGTGGCGGTGGTCAGCAACGGGACCGCGGTGCTGGGGCTGGGGGCGATCGGGGCCCTGGCCGCCAAGCCGGTGATGGAGGGCAAGGCGGTCCTGTTCAAGAACTTCGCCGATATCGACGCCTTCGACATCGAGATCGAGGAGCGGGACCCGGAGCGGTTCGTGGAGGTCGTGGCCGGGCTGGAGGCGAGTTTCGGCGGGATCAACCTGGAGGACATCCGCGCCCCCGAGTGCTTCACCATCGAGGAGGCGCTTCGCCGGCGGATGAACATCCCGGTCTTTCACGACGACCAGCACGGGACCGCCATCGTCGTCGGGGCGGCGCTGCTCAACGGGCTGGAGGTGGTGGGCAAGCGCATCGACGAGGTCCGCCTGGTCTGCTGCGGCGCCGGCGCCGCCGCCCTCTCCTGTCTCAACATGGCGGTGGAGCTGGGGCTGGCGCGCGAGAACATCACCGTGGTGGACATCGACGGGGTGGTCTACGCGGGCCGGGAAGAGGGCATGGACCCCTGGAAGGCGCGCTACGCGGTCGAGACCGAGGCCCGGACCCTGGCCGAGGCGGTCGCCGGCGCGGATGTCTTCCTCGGCCTCTCGGCGGGTGGCGTGCTCCGGCCGGAGATGGTGGCCTCGATGGCCGACCGCCCCCTGATCCTGGCGCTGGCCAACCCGCAACCGGAGATCCTGCCGGAGGAGGCGCGGGCGGTCCGGGACGACGTGGTGATGGCGACCGGCCGGTCGGACTACCCGAACCAGGTCAACAACGTCATGTGCTTCCCCTTCATCTTCCGCGGGGCGCTGGATGCCGGCGCCACCGAGATCAACGAACAGATGAAGATCGCCTGCGTACACGCCATCGCCGCCCTGGCGCGCACGCCCGCGCCGGACACGGTCAGCTCCGCCTATTCCGGGCAGTCGCTGCGCTTCGGTCCCGACTACATCCTGCCCAAGCCCTTCGACCCCCGCCTGATCGAGCAGATCCCGCCGGCGGTGGCCAGGGCGGCGATGGAGAGCGGCGTGGCCACCCGCCCGGTCGCCGATCTGGAGGCCTACCGCCACGAACTGTCGCGCCACGTGGTGCGCTCGGCCAACATCATGAAGCCGGTGTTCGAGCGGGTGCGCCGCGACCCGAAACGCATCGTCTTCGCCGAGGGGGAGGAGCCGCGGGTCCTGCAGGCGGCCGAACAGATGGTGGATCAGGGCCTCGCCCGTCCGGTCCTGGTGGGGCGGGAGCGGTACGTCACCGGACGGCTGCGGGAGCTGGGGTTGCGGCTCGAGCCGGGCCGCGACTTCGACCTGATCGACCCGGAGGACGAGGAGCGCTTCAGCGACCTCTGGCAGGCCTACCATGCCCTCACCGCCCGCAAGGGGGTGAGCCCGGCCGACGCCCGCACCATCATCCGAACCCAGAACACCGCCATCGCCGCCCTGAAGGTGGTGCGGGGCCGCGCCGACGGCATGGTCTGCGGCACCGTCGGCCGCTTCCTCCACCACCTGCGCCACGTCGCCGACATCATTGGCAGGGGGGCGGGGGTGCGCGACCTTTCCACCCTGTCGATCATGATCCTGGAGGCCGGGACCTTCTTCATCTGCGACTCCCACGTAACCCCGGACCCGAGCGACGAGGAGATCGCGGAGATGGCCCAGCTGGCCGCGCGCGAGGTGGAGCACTTCGGGCTGGTGCCGAAGGTGGCGCTGGTTTCCCATTCCACCTTCGGCAGCTACGATACGGCCAGCTCGCTGAAGATGCGCCGGGCGCTGGAGATCCTGCGGCGGCGGGCCCCGCAACTGGAGGTGGAGGGAGAGATGCAGGTCGAGGCGGCGCTCTCCGAGTCGGTGCGCCAGGCCGCCTTCCCCGGCAACGGGCTCAGCGGCCGCGCCAACCTCCTGGTGATGCCCAACATCGACGCCGCCAACATCGCCTGCGGCCTGCTGAAGATGGTCGGCGGGGGCATGGCCCTGGGACCGGTGCTGATCGGCACCGCGCACCCGGCGCACATCGTCGAGCCCTCGGTGACGGTGCGGGGCCTGCTGGACATCACCGCCCTTACCGTGGCCCAGGCGCAGTACCTCGAACAGCAACGACAGCAGAAGGAGGCCATGCCGGCATGATCAGACACGTGGTGATGTGGAGGGTGAAGCCGACCGGGGAACACGGTGCGGGGGAGAACGCGGCACGGCTGCGCGACGCCCTGCTGGCGCTCGAGGGCCGGATCCCGGAACTGCTGGAGATCGAGGCCGGCGTCAACGAACTGGAGGGGGACGAGGCCATGGACGTGGTCCTGATCGCCTCCTTCGCCGACTATGCCGCCCTGGAGCGCTACCAGAAACATCCGGCCCACCTCGAGGTGGCGGAACTGGTGAAGGCGATCCGCACCGAACGCCGCGCGGTGGATTTTTCCGTCTGAAAGCTGCACCACGGAGACACGGAGGTCACGGAGAGAAATCGGTGTTCACCCCAGAGACACGGAGGACGTAGAGGTTCGTCAAGGTTCTCCCCATGTCGTGGTTCACAATGCCTTCAACCATGGCGGGCAGGAGAGGTTGCCTGGTTTGTCGCGGTTTCTGAAGCCACGACGGTGGCAGTTCAAACCTGAACGCACTGGCACAATTTCCGGATCGCCAATCCCGGGCAAGATACCCCCTCTGTGCATGGCGGACCTTGCGGTAGCAATCCTCCGTGATCTCCGCGTCTCCGTGGTGAGAAATCAGAGAAAGCAAACCCACACTGGAACGGTCCTGTAGGGCAAGGAGATTCCGGAATCCTCCGACGTGCAACAGCCAGGGCATCGAGCCCTTTCCTGCAAGGAGGATCTGCCATGAACACACGTACCACTCTGTCCATTCTCGTCGCCACCGGTCTGCTGGCCGTTTCCGGCATCGGCAGCGCGGCCGACACCAATACGCCGAAGGGTCTGATGGCGGTCTGGGGCTACAGCCGTGGCCCGGCCCATGTCGAGAACTTCAGGCAGGAGTATGCCGAGGTCTCCCGCCACGGACCCCGGGCCGCGGCTGCGGAACCGTGGAGGCCCGGCGGGCTGGCCGCGGTCTGGAGCTACAGCCGGGGCGAGGAACACCTCCGCGTGCTGAAGCAGGAGCACGAGGCCGTGCAGCAGGCCGGTGGCGGCATCGTCGCCAGTGAGCGGCGCTACCGGACGCAGGGCTTCTTCGACACCGTCTATGCGGCGGACCACGGTCTGGGGTCGTAGGACCCGACAGGTCGGAGAGTCACGGGGGGCGCATCCGCGCCCCCTTTTCGTTCAGCGCCGCAGGCCCAGCGGGTCTTCGGGATTGACCCCCTCCTTGAAGGGGATCCGGCGGTCGAGATGGGTTACCTGGTAGACCTTCCCGATCCAGTTGTTGATCACCGCCTCGGCGGTGTCGTGCCAGGTGTTGTCCAGGTGGGGGACGATCAGTTCCTCGGGAAAGGGGGGCGGGTTGCGGGCGTGGTCCAGCGCCTCCCGCACCCGGTCGCGGTACTCGTCGAGGATCGCCTCGACCAGGGGGGTGAAGTGATTCTCGGGGAAGGGCGGGTAGTCCTCCCGCAGGCCGTCGATGTAGCGCCCCACCTCGCGCTTGTACTCCTTGAGCAGGCTGATGAGGTCGTATTCCGGGTGGCCCTGGAAGAAGACCTGGCGCAGCCCGTCCGGGCTCGCCGCCAGGTGGACTCCGGCGATCTCGCTCTCGGCCAGGATCGGAAGCCCCGCGGCCTCGAACTGATCCCGGAAGACCTCGTTGAAACGCGAGTGGGGGACGTCGAAACGGGTATTGATGCCGCAGACCAGCGGATGCCCGGAGACCACCCGGTGGGAGTAGACCCCCCAGCGCTTGAAGCCGAGCGGGCGCCGGTGCTGGCCGTAGCGGAACTGCAGCACCGCGTGGGTCGCCAGGCAGGAGCAGAGGGTGGAGGTGACATTGGCCCAGGCCCACTCCACCACCTCGATCAGCGGCTCCCAGAAGGGTTGCTCGGAGAGTTCCGGACCGGTGACGTTGGCCCCGGTGATGATCAGGGCGTCCAGCCCCTGCTCGCGGATCGCGTCGAAGCTCTCGTAATAGCGCTCCACGTGGGCCCTGCCCTCCGGCGACCGTTCGAGCTGGGGGAGGGTGAAGGGGTGCATGTAGAACTGGGCGATCTGGTTGCTCTCCCCCACCAGCCGGAAGAACTGCCGCTCGGTCGCGGCCAGGGCCTTGTCCGGCATCATGTTGAGCAGCCCGACGTGCAGCTCGCGGATGTCCTGATGCAGGGCCTGCTCGCGGTTGAGCACGGTCTCGCCTTCGCCGCGCAGGCGGTCGAAGGAGGGTAGATCGGAGTTGGCGACCAGAGGCATGGCGTTATTGTGCCGCGGCGATCGCCTGTTCGACCAGTTCCAGGAAATCCGCCTCGTCGCGTACCCTCGCCAGCTGGGCGCTGTCGATGGTGTAGCCATAGCGGTCGGCCAGGGCCTGGTAGCGTGGCAGGCGGGAGTAGAAGAGCCGGGGGAAGACCCAGCGCACGAAGTCGTCCGGCTCGATCAGCGCGGCGTAGGGGAGCCCCTTCTCATCGAGATAGGCGGCCAGCTGCTCGTCGAGGAACTCCTCGCGGAAGTAGAGGGGCTTGGGGTCGGCCTCGGCCCGGCGGATCAGCTCCTGTTCGTCCTCCTCGGTGGCGCGGATGTAGAGGATCAGGGTGTGCCGCGCCAGGGTCTCCATCACCTGCGGCTCGTCCAGCTCGCTCAGCGAGCCGCCGGCATCGTTGACGAAGTGGTCGTAGCCGTAGATGTCGCGCGCCTTGCGGATGAAATCGGGTACGTCGAGCATGGCCGCCACCTCGGCCTGGTGGTGCAGGCGCTGGCGGCGCTTGAACTCGGCCAGGCCGAGTCCGCCCAGTTCGGGGTTGCCCAGCTTGCCGAGGAAGCTGGAGAGCGGCTTGAGGTTGTCGACGGTGATGTTGTTGCTGATGTGGATGGCGTCCGAGCGCAGCAGCTCGCGCAGGAAGGGCACCTGCATCGCCTGCAGCTTGATGTTGTCGAGGATCGCCTCACCCATGTAGCGGGTGCCGATGCGGTAGTCGCCGGAATAGTGGAACCAGTGGTGCCGGCGCAGGAGCAGCGCCAGGCGGGTCTTGCCCACCCCGGACATGCCGAGCAGGGTGATCGCCCTGCCCTGCCACGAGCGGAATTCATGCGGAGTCAGTTTCACCGGGCCGGTCGCCTTTCCTTCGCCAGAAAGCCGCAATCCTACCGCAAAGGAACCGCTGGACAAGTCATGGCATGCGATCCCGTCGTCACACTCGTTCAGCGGTTCCTGAAGCCACGGCCGCGTGGCAATGCCGTTGCGGTATGATCGGCCACCGGCCGTTCCCCCGGCCCGGGACTTTCCTGGCGAGAGAAACGATCATGGTCACCGCAACCGGCACCCTCCTGGCGCTCACCACCTGCCCCGACGGGGAGACCGCGGAGCGGATCGCGCGCACCCTGGTGGAGGAGCGGCTGGCCGCCTGTGTGAATATCCTCCCCGGCGCGGTCTCCCTCTACCGCTGGCAGGGGAAGATCGAGCGTGACGGCGAGTGGCTGCTGCTGATCAAGACCGGCCGGGCCCGCTTCGGGGCCCTGCGCGGCCGCCTGCGCGAGCTGCACCCCTACGAACTCCCGGAGCTCGTCGCGGTCCCCATAGAGACCGGAGACGCGGCCTATCTGGAATGGCTGGAGGAGAACATTGCCCCCGAGTGAGATGATGCACAGGCTGCTGCTGGCGCTGCTGCTCGCCATCGCCCTGCCCGCGGTGGCGGAGGACCGGGCGGCGCGGCCGCTCGACCTGTTCGGCACCCTGGGCGAGAAGGCCGGCGGCCTGTTCGGCGAGCGGCAGCAGTTCCTGCCCCCGGACGAGGTCTTCATCCCCTCCGTCGAGGCCGGTGAGGGGCGCGTCGAGGTCCACTTCGATATCCGCGACGGCTACTACCTCTACCGCGACAAGTTCCGCTTCCAGGCCGTCGGGGCGGAGATCGCCGAACCCGCCCTGCCGCCGCCGACGGAGGTCCATGAGGACCCCCATTTCGGTACCGTGGAGATCTACAAGGGGCAGGTGGCCATCACCCTGCCGCTGAAACGCCCGCCGGCCGGTGATTTCGAGCTGAAGCTGCGCTATCAGGGCTGTGCCGAGGACGGGATCTGCTATCCGCCCATCGACAAGGTGGTGCCGGTCCAGTTCTCGCCCGGGGCCCCGCCGGTCGCGGGGTCGGCGGCCACCGCCTCCCCCCCGGCAGCGGCCGCCGGCGTGCCGGTACCGGAGCAGGACCGGATCAGCCGGCTCCTGGCCGGCAGCAGCCTGTGGCTCATCCTGCTCACCTTCTATGGTTTCGGCCTGCTGCTGGCCTTCACCCCCTGTGTCTTCCCGATGGTCCCGATCCTCTCCGGGATCATCATCGGCCAGGGGGAGAAGGTCACCGCCGGCCGGGGTCTCTATCTCTCTTCGGCCTACGTCCTGGCCATGGCCCTGACCTATGCCGTGGTCGGGGTGGTGGCGGCGTTCTTCGGGGCCAACCTGCAGGCCAGCTTCCAGTCACCGGTGGTCCTGTCCGGTTTCGCCGCCCTGTTCGTGATCCTGGCCCTGTCGATGTTCGGCTTCTTCCCGCTGGAGCTGCCCAGGTCCTGGCAGGCGGCCCTGAGCCGGGTCAGCAACCGGCAGCGGCGCGGCTCCTGGCACGGCGCCTTCGTCATGGGACTGCTCTCGGCCCTCATCGTCGGCCCCTGCGTGGCGCCGCCGCTGGCCGGAACCCTGCTCTACATCGGCGCCACCGGCGATGCCCTCCTGGGCGGGGCGGCGCTGTTCGTGATGGGCCTGGGGATGGGTACCCCGCTGCTCCTGATCGGCGCCTCCGCCGGCCACTGGCTGCCGAGGGCGGGCGTCTGGATGGACGCGGTCAAGGCGGTCTTCGGGGTGCTGCTGCTGGCGGTGGCGATCTGGCTGCTGGAGCGCCTCCTGCCGCCGGCGGTCACCCTGTTCCTCTGGGCCGCCCTGCTGATCGTCTCCTCCATCTACATGGGCGCCTTCGACACCCTGGAGGCGGTGGCGAGCGGATGGCGGCGGCTGTGGAAGGGGCTGGGGCTGCTCCTCTTCGTCTGGGGGGTGCTGCTGGTGATCGGTGCCGCCAGCGGGGCGCGGGACCCGCTGCGGCCGCTGGAACCGGGGCTGTTCGCCGGCGCGCTGG
>RFJX01000174.1 GCA_003694425.1 Gammaproteobacteria bacterium | reverse complement strand
CCTGGTCGCCATGGCCTGCCGGGCGGAAGGCGTCTCCCTGGACCTGTGCACCGGGATCGGCTGCACCAGCCGGCAGCAGATCCGGCTGCACGGCGGCGATCTGGCGCAGATCGCCGCCCTGTTCCGGCCCCCGGCCTCCGGCCCGCAGGGGGAGCGGGCACGGATCCGCCAGGCCATCGCCCTGCTGGAGCGCCTTGCCGGGCGCACCAGCCCGATCCGGCTGGACCGGGGGGGCAATCCCGACTCGGTCGTCGGCGGTGACAGCCCGACCGCCGCGATGGCCGAGTGGCCTCCCTCGGCGCTGCGGCGAGAGCACCCGGACATACGCGGACAGCTCGACTGCGTGGCCGAATCGACCAACACCACCATCTTCCTCCGCCTGCTGGAGGAACGGGGCCTGCTGCGCTGGCACGAGGTGCTGGAGCCGGCCTTCCGGGCGCCCCGGGTGTTCGACCAGCACTGGGCCGCCCGGATCCGGGAGAAGGCCAGCGGCCGCCTCTATGCGGTCGACTCCTGGTATCTCGACAACGGCCAGCCCCCCTACATCCAGCCCCTGGCCGACTGGCAGCGCAAGGCGCCGCTGCCGGAATGATTCCCACCACGGAGGCACGGAGGTCACGGAGAAATTACACCGCGGCAAGAGACGCAGGTTCTGGAACTGAAGCAGTGCAGGATGACGAGCGAATCACCAATCCCCATCAACGCACACACCTTTGGTCAGCTGGATCGAGATGGGGAGTCCACCCCGTATGAAAAACGCTGTTTTTCGACATCCTGTCAGGACTTCTCAGACCCGTCCTGTAGCCAGTCGATTTGTTCCCGGTCCTTAGTAGTGCACGTGGATGAGGCAGGGAATCGAACAACAAAGCTCCGTGCTCTCCGTGTCTCCGTGGTGAGGAAACGATCAGAACCGCTCCAGCTCGGGGAAGGGCAGCTGCCCGGCGTGGACGTGCATGCCGCCCCATTCGGCACAGCGGGCCAGGGTGGGCACCGCCTTGCCCGGGTTGAGCAGCTCCTGCGGATCGAAGGCCCGGCGCACGGCGTGGAACTGCTCCAGTTCGGCCGGGCTGAACTGGCCGCACATCGGGCGCAGCTTCTCCATCCCCACCCCGTGCTCGCCGGTGACGGTCCCCCCGACCGCCACGCAGAGCTTCAGGATCGACTCGCCGAAGGCCTCGGCGCGGGCCAGCTGGCCGGGGTCGTTGGCGTCGTAGGCAATCAGCGGATGGAGGTTGCCGTCACCGGCGTGAAAGACGTTGGCCACCGGCAGCCGGTAGGCGCGGGACATCTCCCCGATCGCCGAGAGCACCTCGGCCAGCCGGTGACGGGGAATGGTGCCGTCCATGCAGTAGTAGTCCGGGGCGATGCGGCCCAGGGCGGGGAAGGCGGCCTTGCGCCCCGCCCACAGGCGGGCACGCTCGGCCGGATCGGTGGCCACCCGGACCTCGAGGGCGTCATGGGCCTCGAACAGGGCCCTGACCCGCTCCGTGTCCTCTGCCACCTCGGCGGCGGTACCATCCAGCTCGCACAGCAGCATGGCCCGGGCCGCAAGCGGGTAACCGGCATGGATGTAGTCCTCCGCCGCGCGGATCGCCAGCTCGTCCATCATCTCCAGTCCGGCCGGAACCAGGCCTGAACCGATGATGCCGGCCACCGCGGCGCCGGCCTGCTCCACGGAGTCGAAGGCGGCGAGCAGCACCGCCACCTCCTGCGGCAGCGGCAGGAGGCGGACCGTGGCCCCGACCACGACGCCCAGGAGCCCCTCGGATCCGGTGAGCAGGGCCAGCAGGTCGTAACCGGGGGAATCGGGCGCCTCCCCGCCGATCCGCAGCCGTTCACCCTCGATGGTGACCAGCTCCAGGCCGAGGAGGTTGTGCACGGTCAGCCCGTACTTGAGGCAGTGCACCCCACCGGAATTCTCGGCCACGTTGCCGCCGATGGAGCAGGCGACCTGGGAGGAGGGATCGGGGGCGTAATAGAGGCCATGAGGGGCCGCGGCCTCGCTGATGGCGAGATTGCGCACCCCCGGCTCGACCCGGGCGATCCGGCGCTGCGGGTCCAGCTCCAGGATCCGGTTCATCCGGGTCATGCTCAGGAGCAGACCCTCCTCCAGCGGCAGGGCCCCGCCGGAGAGTCCGGTGCCGGCGCCCCGGGTCACCACTGGAACCGCGTGCTCCCGGCACAGGTCGATCACCGCCACCACCTCCTCCACCGAGGACGGCAGGGCGACCAGGCCGGGGACCCGGCGATAGGCGGAAAGGCCGTCGCATTCGTAGACCCGGCGTGCCTCGGGCCCGGTGACCAGTCCCTCCGTGGGGAGCACCTTCTCCAGTGCCCGGGTCAGCTTCCGGAGCCGCTGGCGTGACTCGCCGGTGGCGGCGGGGGGTGCAGAAGGTTCATCGACCACCTTGCCGGTCCCCCTTCCCGCTCACTCCTCACCGCCGAAGGAGTCGGCAGTGACCACCACCACACCACCCTCCGTGACGAGGAAGCGCTCCCGGTCCCGTTCCGGGTCCACCCCTATCTGCTCGCCTGCCGGAATGACGACGTCCTCCTCGACGATACAGTGGTGCAGCCGTGCGCCCTCACCCACCCGGACCCCGGGGAAGAGGATGGCATCCTCGACGATACCCCCGTCATCGACGAACACGTTGGGGAAGAGGATGCTGTGATTGACGCCGCCACCGGCGATGACCGTGCCACCGGCCACCATCGAATTGACGAACAGTCCCTCGTTGCTGGAGTGCCCGGGGACCGTCCGGGCCGGCGGGGTCTGGCTGCGGTAGCTCCGGATCGGCCAGTCCGGCTGATACATCTCCAGTGGCGAGTCGGTCCGCAGCAGGTCCATGTTGGACCGGTAATAGTCGTCCAGGGAGCAGAGCTTCTGCCAGTAGCGGTCGGGGGTGACCCTGCCGGATGCGGCCCCGAATTCGTAGCCCATCACCCTGTGCTCACGGACCAGGGCAGGGATCAGGTCCCCGGAGAGGTCATGGCCGGATCCGGGGTCGGCGGCATCCCGGCGCAGGGCCTCGACCAGCAGGTCCCGCTCGAACAGGGCGATCTCCATGAAGCGCCAGCGGTCTCCCTCCCCTGGCGGGGTCAGCGAGCGGATACGTCCTCCGGCATCCATCTCCACCCCGGGCACCGGCGGGAGCTGCTCATCCTCCCTGCAGCGGATGCAGGCCAGGGTCACTTCGGCCCCCTGCTCCCGGTGGAAGGCGGCCATCGCAGCATAATCCATGCGGTAAATCTGGGCCCCGGAGAGCACCAGAACCTCCCGGTCGCTGTTGCGCTCGATCAGGTCGATGGTCTGATGGAGGGCGTCCGCACCCCCCCGGTACCCGTGCCCGCCATTGTGTCCCTGTGGCGGAACCGCGGTGACGAACTCGTCCAGCTCCGGGTTGAAAATGGACCAGCCGTCACGCAGATGCTTGTGCAGGGAGTGGGAACGGTACTGGGTGAGCACCAGGATCCGGCGGATCCCGGAACGCAGGCAGTTGCTGAGGGGGAAGTCGATCACCCGGTAGTTACCCCCGAAGGGGACCGCGGCCTTCGGCCGGCGGCGGGTCAGGGGCTCGAGCTCCCGGCCCTCTCCGTAGGCGAGCATCACGCAGAGGATCTGTTCCGTCATGGTCTCCCTGTCACTGCGGTTCGGCACCATGGCGCCACTGGTGATGCGATGGCGCGTGAGCTGGAATTTTCAATGTCTTGTTAGGGGTTCCCTGCAAAACAGGTTAAAGTAAGGTGCAGGCAGGAGCCGCGACTGCGGCCAAGTCATCAGTGGCGCAGTATATCAGACCTTCCCGTTCACCCATGTCACAAGAAATCCTGGTCAATGTCACCCCGCAGGAGACCCGGGTAGGCGTCATCGAGAATGGCGTGCTGCAGGAGATCCAGATCGAGCGCAGCCGCAAACGCGGCCTGGTGGGGAACATCTACCGGGGCCAGGTCTCCCGCGTACTGCCCGGAATGCAGGCCGCATTCCTGGAGATCGGGGACCTGCGCACCGCCTTCCTCCACATCTCGGATCTCGATACCCCCGGGACCTCCGTGGAATTGCCGGAGAATTGCCGCAGGAACAGCACGGCGCCGATCGAGTCCCTCATCCGGGAGGGGGACACCCTGCTGGTGCAGGTCACGAAGGACCCCATCGGGGGCAAGGGGGCCCGCCTGACCACCCAGATCGCCCTCCCCTCCCGGCTAATGGTCTATCTCCCCCGGGGAGGGTGCACGGGGGTCTCCCAGCGCATCGAGCAGGAGGAGGAACGCGAGCGCCTGCGGGAGCTCGTCGTCTCGCTGGCGCAGGAGGAGGGACAGGAGAGGGGCGGGTACATCGTCCGGACCGCCGCCGAGGGGGCCTCGCAGGAGGAACTGGCCCGGGAGATCCGGTTCCTCCATCGCCTGTGGGACTCCATCCGCAAGGAGGCGGAGCAGGGCAACGGGGTTGGCCTCATCTACCGTGACCTGCCGCTGGAGATCCGGATCCTGCGCGACCAGCCCTCCGACGGCGTCGAGCGGATCCGTATCGACTCGAGGGAGGCCTGTCACCGGGTCCGGGCCTTCGCCGACAAGTTCGTACCGGAACTCGCGGGATGCATCGAACACTATCCGGGCGAACGGCCCATCATGGACCTCTATTCCGCCGAGGACGAGATCCAGAAGGCGCTCCAGCGTACCGTGGAGCTGAAATCGGGCGGCCACATCGTCATCGATCAGACCGAGGCGATGACCACCATCGACATCAACACCGGCGCCTTCGTCGGCCATCGCAATCTGGAAGAGACCATCTTCAAGACCAACCTGGAGGCGGCCCAGGCGATTGCCCGGCAACTGCGGCTGCGCAATCTCGGCGGCATCATCATCATCGACTTCATCGACATGCACGAACCGGAGCACCGGGAACAGGTCCTGCGGGCCCTGGAGAAGGCCCTGGAGCGGGACCATGTCAAGACCACCATCAGCGAGATCACCTCGCTCGGGCTGGTTCAGCTGACCCGCAAGCGCACCCGCGAGAGCCTGGAACAGGTACTGTGCGAAAGCTGCCCCACCTGCCACGGTCGTGGCACCATCAAGACCGCGCAGACCGTCTGTTACGAGATCCTGCGCGAGATCCTGCGCGAGGCGCGCCAGTTCGACACCCAGCAGCTCCTGGTGGTGGCCTCCCCGGAGGTGGTGGACATGCTGACCGAGGAAGAGAGCACGAGCGTGGCAGAGCTGGAGAGCTTCATCAATCGCCCCATCAAGCTGCAGGCCGACAGCAGTTACCGGCAGGAACAATATGATGTGGTCCTGCTCTAGCCCCTGTTCATCCGGCAACGGGCCGGGGGCCGTCATCGGCTGAACCGCGGTCACGTGGCGCCCGCCCCGGTCAATTTCCTGCGACGCTGCCTGCGGCTCTGCTGGTCGACGGCAGCAGCCCTGATCGTGCTGGCCGCTGTTGCGGTGACGCTGGTACGGGTGAGCCTGCCCAATATCGACCGCTTCTCCGATCCCATTGCCGGCTGGCTGGGGGTCGCCCTCCACGCGCGGGTGGAGTTCGACCAGCTTCAGGCCCGCTGGATCGGCTGGAGCCCGGAGCTGATCCTCACCAATGTGCGCCTGCTGGAGCCGGAACAGGGTGCACTGCTGGCCCACTTCGATACCGCCGGAGTGGTGATCGATCCGCTCACCTCCCTGCTGAACCGCAATCCGACCCTGCATCGACTCTGGGTCGAAGGGGCCCGGCTCGGGATCACCCGGGAGGAGGACGGCAGCCTCAGCGTACTCAGCCTGGAGACCAAGCAGCAGGACGCCTTCATCGAACTGGTCGGCTGGCTGAGAAACCAGAGCGACCTGGAATTGCGCAATGCCAGCCTCATCTGGGAAGACCTCCGGCTGAAGCATCCCCCGACGCGCCTGGAACCGGTCACGGTACGACTGCGCAATGACGGCGCACGCTGGCAGATCGACGCCACCCTCCACCTGCCCGGTACCCGACCCCACCGGCTCCAGCTTGCCCTCGACAGTGAGGGCGATCCCTTCAGCGGCGACTGGGAGGGGACCATCTACATCGGCGGCGAAGGGGCCTGGCCGGGTGAACTCGTGGGCCTCTCCGGTGAGGCCGGTATCCCGCTCCCGGAGTCCATCGGCTACCGGATCTGGAGCCACTGGAAGAATGCCCGCCTGCTCGATGGCCAGGGTCACATCACCCTCAGCGACATGGTCGTGGACGGCACGCTCAACTTCCGGCAGGTGGAGGCCGATGTCAGCTTCCACCGGACAGGGGACGACAGCTGGCGGCTCCACGCCGGAGGTCTCCGGCTGCGCAGCAGCAATGGAGACTGGCCGCTGAGCGAGCTGGTCGCCACGGTCAACTGGAAGGCAGCCCAGCCCTGGGTGATCATCCAGGCGACCACCCTCCGGCTCCAGGACATCATTCCCCTGCTGCGCGCAGGTGGACTGGGGTTTGCCTCGGATCCGACCCTGGTCCGCCTCAATCCCCGCGGAGACCTCACCGATGTCACCGCGGCCTGGTTCGACGGGCCGGCGGGAGGGCGCTTCTTCCTCCGCGGCGGGGTGCGCCGGCTGGAGGTGGAGCGCGTGGATCCATGGCCCGCGCTGGAAGGACTTTCCGGTGAGCTGGTGATGGACCCCCGGGGTGGCACCCTGCGCCTGGACAGCCGGGACGTGACGATCCGGGGGGGTACCGAGCCACTGGAACTGAGGCAGGCGGAGGGCCTGCTCAACTGGGACCTGCAGGGCAGGCGCCGGGAGCTGGAGGTCCGGCACCTGGCCCTGCGCTGGGGCGGAGCCGATCTCGCCCTGCGGGCCAGGATGACCGACCCGGGACTACCGGGACAATCCCCCCGCCTCGACCTGGTCGGCTTCCTGCACAACGCGGATGCCGTCGATTTCCTGGCCCGCCTGCCGACCGGTCTCCTCCCCGCAAAGGGTGAGGCGTGGCTGAAGGAGGGCCTCCACGCCGGCACCCTGGGAGGTGGTGTGGTCTTCAGGGGGGCCGTCGCCGACTACCCCTTCACCGCGGGCGAAGGACGGTTCGAGCTGCTCCTGGGCCTGGAAAACGGGGTCCTGGACTACGCCAGAGGGTGGCCGGAGGTGACCGCCCTGGACGCGGAGATCGACTTCGACGGCCGATCGGTGGTGATAGAGGTCGCCAGCGGCACCCTGTTCGATACCCCCCTCGCGGGGGTCCACGCCGAGATCCCAGACCTGCGCAAGCCCACCATGGCAGTGGTGGAAGGTTCGCTCGGCTTCCCCACGGCCCGGGGCATGGCCTTTGTCCGTCAGAGCCCCCTGAACGACACCCTCGGCGCCCGGCTGGCAAGGATCGACGTCAGTGGGGATCTGGGGCTCGACCTGCGACTGGAGATCCTCTTCAGGGGAGAACACCGGGTCCGGCCGGCCGGGGCAATCCGGCTCACTGGCAATGCCCTGCGCGAGCGCGAGACCGGGCTGGTCCTGGGTGATCTGAAGGGCAGACTGCCCTTCGATGCCGAGGGGCTGTTGCCGACCCGTATCACCGCCCGCCTGCTGGAACAGCCCGTGGAACTGGAGCTTGGACGCAGCCGGATCGTGGCGCAGGACGAATTCCCCGGGGTGACCCTGCGCGGGGTGCTGGATCGGGGTTCGGCCTCGGCCTGGCTTGCGGCCCTCTCGGAGGGGAGGGCCGGCTGGGTGGAGGAACTCGGTTTCCTCAAGGCACTCAGGGGACAGGCGCGATGGCAGGCGACCCTCCGCCCGGGGCAGGATACGCAGGGATACGACCTCGTCATCCGGTCCGATCTGCGCGGCCTGGCCCTCGAGACCCCCGCCCCCCTGGGCAAGCCTGCGGAGGAGGCAAGGAGGCTGGAGATAACCACCCGGCTCGACCGCTCACCCAGCCGCAAGGTGCGGTTCCGCTACGGGGACCTACTGGCCGGCGAGCTGGGCTTCGAGGAGCGGGGCGGGCGCCTGTCGCTGCAGCGGGCCGAGGTGAGGCTGGGCAAGGCCGGCAACCCTCCATCTACAGATGCCCTGTTCCTCATCTACGGTCACCTTCCGGAACTGGACCTGGCCGCATGGACCAACTGGCTGCGGGAGATGCTGCCGGACCGGATCGATCCCCGCCGGATCGGCGACCTGCCCGGGACCGCCCTCGATCTGCAAGTGGACCAGTTGCTGATCTACGGCCAGCGCGTCGACCAGGTCCGGGTGACGGCGGCGAGCAATCCCGGGCGCTGGGAGATCCGCATCGACGGCAGGCAGGCGAAGGGAACCATCGAGGTGCCGAGGGGCGTGGACCAGGGGCCGATCTTCGCGGATTTCGAGCGCCTGGAGCTGGCCCACCAGCCTCTGGAGGGCAATAACAGACCGATGGACCCCCGGCGCATCCCCCAGATG
>RFJX01000173.1 GCA_003694425.1 Gammaproteobacteria bacterium | reverse complement strand
GTCGTCGCTGCCGAAGATGGCCGAGCCGGCGACGAAGGTATCGGCCCCGGCCGCGGCCACCTGCGCGATGTTGTCCACCTTGATGCCGCCGTCCACCTCGAGGCGGATCGGCCGGCCCGACTCGTCGATGAGCGCGCGCGCCCGGCGCAGCTTGGTCAGCGCGGAGGGGATGAAGGACTGCCCGCCGAAGCCGGGGTTGACCGACATGATCAGGATGATGTCCACCTTGTCCAGGACATATTCCAGCCCGTTCAGCGGCGTGGCCGGGTTGAACACCAGCCCGGCCTTGCAGCCGCCGTCGCGGATCAGCTGCAGGGAACGGTCGATGTGGTCCGATGCCTCCGGGTGGAAGGTGATGGAGCTGGCCCCCGCCTCGACGAAGTCCCCGATGATCCGGTCCACCGGGCGGACCATCAGGTGCACGTCGATCGGAGCGGTGATCCCGGCGCTGCGCAGGGCCTGGCAGACCACCGGACCGAAGCTCAGGTTGGGGACGTAGTGGTTGTCCATCACGTCGAAGTGGATCCAGTCGGCCCCCGCTTCGAGCACGGCGCGGACCTCCTCACCCAGGCGGGTGAAGTCCGCGGAGAGGATGGAAGGGGCAATCAGGTAGTCGCGCATGCGGGTACGGCCTCGCAAAGAGGCCGAACTTTACCCGATCGCCGCCGTGGTGTCATTGCCTCGGCCCCGGATCGGGGATGCCTCAGGCCGCCCGCTGTGCCGCAGCTTCCTCGGTCATGCGGGTGACCAGCTCCATCACCTCCAGGCTGGCCTGCTCCATCTCGGTGAGCCGGCCGATGATCCCCTGCATCACGGTTTCGTCGTTCAGCCAGTCCTCGTGCGCCAGCTCCAGGGCGCGGATGGCCGAGGTGTGGACCAGTTCGTGCGGGGTCTCCAGGCGTGGATAGCTCGGAAGGTGGCCGAAGTGTTCGGCCCCGGTCCCCTCGTAGTACCACTTGCCCAGGCGGCAGTTGTGGTTGTCCACGCTGATGGCCTGTGCCTCCGCCTCCCGCTCCGGATTGTTGACCGCGATGTAGGCGTTCTGCTTGTAGATGATGTGGTCGACCTTGACCAGGGTGCTGAAGGAGATCTCCTGGGCGTTGGTGGTGCTGCCGATGGTCTCCTGCGCGGCCCGGTTGAAGGTTTCGAAGCGCTCGCGGAAGGACTCGACCACCGGCCGGATCTCCTCCACCAGCTCCACCGATTCGGTGGCCTGTCTGCTGATCTGCGAGACCTGGGCGGCGAAGCTGTCGAGGATGCCGGAGATCTCCTGGGCCGCCTCCTTGGTCCGGTGGGAGAGGGCCTTGACCTCGTCGGCCACCACCGCGAAGCCGCGCCCCATCTCGCCGGCCCGGGCCGCCTCGATGGAGGCGTTCAGCGCCAGCAGGCTGGTCTGGTCGGCGATGTCGGAGATGATCGAGAGCGACTCGATCACCTGCTGGCTGCTCTGGCTGACCTGACCGATCACCTCCGCTGCCGTGGTCACCTTGTCGGCGACGGCCAGCATCGAATCGTCGATCTGGCGGATCCCCTCCTTGCTCTCCTCGGCGGCCTCGGCGTTGTTGCGGGCGATCTCCACCACCGAGCGCAGGGTCTCGGTCACCGTCAGCATGTCCTGCTGGCAGGTCTTCAGATTGGGGATCAGGTTCTCGGTATTGAGTTCGTGCAGGGAGTGGGACAGACGGTTGATCTGGTTGAGTTCGTGGTTGCGCTTCATCGCCTCCAGGGCGCGGTTGGCGTGGTCGATGCTCTGCTTCATCTGGCCCGGCAGCCCCGCGGGCAGCGCCGGGCGGACGAAGTCCTGGCGGCTGGCGCGCTCGAAGCAGGTATCCAGTTCATGGAAACAGGCCTCGACCCGGTCCAGAAAGGCATTCAGGTCCCACGCCGCCTTGCCGATCTCGCCCATGGCATAGACCCCGGTCACCCGGTCGGTGAAGGAGCCCTCGCGCGCGCACTCCTGCAGGACCTGCTCGGTGCGGGCGATGGGTTCCAGATAGCGCACCAGGGCCCGGAACCCGTACACGGCGAAGGCCGCGCTGGCCAGGACCAGTACCAGCAGTGACCAGTCCGGACCGTTGCGGGTGACGGCGTAGACCGCGTACACCAGGGGGATCGTGGGCCCGGCGAAGCTGCCGATCAGCAGCTTGGTGCGCAGCAACGGCTGCCGGTAGCGCTTCTGTTTCGGTTTCATGACCATTCCCTCATGCCAGATACAGATCGAGCACGAACTGCTCGTAACTCACGCCCTTGCCGGAGAGCAGCTCCTGCAGATAGTTGAGCGACTCCTTCGGCGCCTGCTTCTTGCTGGAGCAGCCCTGCTCGATGCGCAGCATCTCCCGGTAGATGGGATCGATGGCGGCGATGGCCGAATCGGGGGGGCGCCGGCGCACCGAGTAGTAGCCCCGGGTGGTCTTGTCCGGGTCGTATTCGGGATTGACGCTGGCGAAGACCCAGTAGTGATCCCCGTTGCTACAGAGGTTCTTGACGAAGCCGAGGAACTCCCGGCCGGCGGCCAGCTCCTCCCAGAGGAAGTGGAACACGCCACGGGGCATGTCGGGATGACGGATGAGGTTGTGCTGGACCCCGATCAGATCACGCTCCGGGTACCCGGAGATCTCCATGAAGACCCGGTTGGCATAGGTGATCTTGCCGGTCGGATCTGTACGGCTGACGATGAAGGACTCCTCCTCGAGCTTGCGCTCCCTCCCGGTGGGGGTGATGGCTCTCCGCATGGTACTGCTCCTTGTCCCTGTTCGCGCACGGGGCGGCTGGTTCATCATCCGGACCGGCCCTCCGGCTGGCCTCCATCTGCTGTATCGGAGTGTCCCGGGAAAACTTTAGTCGCGCCACGTCTCGACCCGGGGGGGGGGCCTCGGTATGCTTGTGCGTATCACCCGCAACCCGGAAAAGAAGGAGAGGGACCCATGAAGATCGAGACGCTCGCCATCCATGCCGGCTACGAACCCGACCCGACCACCAGGGCGGTGGCGGTGCCCATCTACCAGACCACCTCCTACGCCTTCGACAACACCCAGCACGGGGCCGACCTGTTCGATCTGAAGGTGGAGGGCAACATCTACACCCGCATCATGAATCCCACCACGGCGGTGCTGGAACAGCGGGTGGCGGCGATGGAGGGGGGCGTCGGCGCCCTGGGGCTGGCCTCCGGCATGGCCGCCATCACCTATTCCATCCTCACCATCGCCGAGGCGGGGGACAACATCGTCTCGGCGGCGACCCTCTACGGGGGGACCTACAACCTCTTCGCCCACACCCTGCCGAAGCTGGGAATCGAGGTGCGCTTCGCCGACCCGCGCGATCCGGCCGGCATGGCCGCCCGCATCGACGCCCGCACCAAGGCGGTGTTCATCGAATCGATCGGCAACCCCGCCGGCAACGTGGCCGATCTGGAGGCGATCGCGAAGCTGGCCCACGAACAGGGGGTGCCGGTGATCGTGGACAACACCGTCCCCACCCCCTACCTGTGCCGGCCCTTCGAGTGGGGCTGCGACATCGTGGTCCATTCGCTGACCAAGTACATGGGCGGGCACGGCACCACCATCGGCGGGGTGCTGGTCGACTCCGGGCGCTTTCCCTGGGCCGAACACGCCGATCGCTTTCCGATGCTGAACGAGCCGGACCCCTCCTATCACGGGGTGGTCTATACCGAGGCGCTGGGGGAGGCCGCCTACATCGGCCGGGCGCGGGTGGTGCCGCTGCGCAACACCGGCGCGGCCATCTCCCCCTTCAACTCCTTTCTCTCCCTGCAGGGGATCGAGACCCTGCCGGTGCGCATGGACCGGCATTGCGAGAACGCGGTGGCGGTGGCCGAGTACCTGCGCCAGCACCCCCAGGTCACCTGGGTACGCTATGCCGGCCTGCCGGACAGCCCCGAGCGGCCCCTGGTGGACAAGTACATGGGCGGCCGGGCCGCGAGCATCCTCAGCTTCGGCATCGAGGGCGGGGCCGAGGCCGGTGCCCGCTTCATCGACGCCCTGAAGCTGATCACCCGGCTGGTCAACATCGGCGATGCCAAGTCGCTGGCCTGCCATCCGGCGACCACCACCCATCGCCAGCTCTCCGAGGAGGAGCAGGTGGCGGCCGGGGTGCGCCCGGAGATGATCCGGCTCTCCATCGGTCTCGAGACCATCGACGACATCC
>RFJX01000015.1 GCA_003694425.1 Gammaproteobacteria bacterium | reverse complement strand
GTTCCGCGGGGGAGCAACCAGTCCCGGAATGCCCGCGGTGTCCTCGATCGCCTGCTGGGGATTGTGCAGGAAGTGGCGGAGCTGAGCGTGAGCGGCCTCGTCGAGCAGGGGGAGGCAGCGGCGCAGCAGGTCCCTCTTCAGGTCCAGGCCCTTGTCACCGAGTACCCGGAACAGGTCCAGGAGGGCGCCGTACAGGGCGGATTTCTCCTCTGCCCGGGCGAGCAGCAGGATGCGCGCCACGTGAGCGGACAGATCTGCGGGATGACGCAGGATCCGGTAGGCATGGTAGTCGGCGAAGGTCCTGAGCCGGGAGCGGGGGACCCGGGACGACAGCCGTCCCCCGGAGAGGGCGAATGCCGGTTCCCCTGGGCAGGGTGGGATCTGTGCCTGGCCTCTGGTTGCAGCGGCCTTGCTGATTGGGGCCACCAGCCAACCTCCTCGTCGCGATTGCGTCTCAAGGTGGACCCGCCCCGGCCCTTCGGACCTTGTAGGCGGGTACTTGACGATCCCGGCCGACGGGCAATCCGCCGTCTGGGGCCGCTCCTCCACTCCCGGACCCTGTCAGTATAGCGTCCGCAGCTACACGGCCTTGAGGGCGAAACCGGGCATTCTGCCACGATTTTTGTCCATTGGTTCACAGAATCCGCCTCCGGATACTGGCGCCGGGCCTCATCGTCTGCCTCCGCCAGTGGCGGGGGAAAATTCCGGGCACAGTGATACACTTGATACTGGAACGATGTTTCGCGACCACCGTCAGGGTGACCGGGCAATGATGCGCAGCGATCCGATACTCGATTTTCTGCGGTTCGTCGAGGGCCAGGAACGGCAGTCGGTTCGCCAGCTGCTGGACAAGATCCTGAGCAAGAGCCGCGAGATGACCGGCGCCGAGGCCGGCACCATCTTCATCGCCCGGCGCCGGGGACGCAAGGCGTGGCTGGAGCCGGTCAGTATCCAGAACGACGCCATCCCGGTGAAGAAGGGCAGTTTCATCGTCCCCATCGGCCCCGGCACCATCGCCGGTTATGTCGCGGACAGTGGCCGGATGGTGCGGATCGACGACGTCTATCACATCCCGAAGCGCAAGCCCTACCACTTCGATCCCTCCTTCGAGCTGAAGCACTACCGCACCTGCTCGATGTTCTGCTTTCCGCTCAAGAACTTCCAGGACAAGGTGATCGGTGTGGTGCAGCTCATCAACGCCCGCAAGAAGGGACGCAAGTCCCCGGTCCCCTTCGACCCCTCGGTCGAGCAGCTGGTCCTGCCCATCGCCCGGGCGGTGGGCCATTCCATCGAACGGGCGCAGATGCTGGAACGGATCCGCAAGAAGAACGCGGAGCTGCGCCTTCGCAACCGCCAGATCGCTGAGCTGCAGGCCCAGACCGAGGAGGCCTTCCAGCTCTCCATCCAGCTCCTGGCGAGGGCCGCGGAGATCCATGACGAGGGTACCGGCAACCACATCGTGCGGGTCAACGAGTACAGCTACTTCATTGCCCGCAAACTGGGGATGCCGAAGGAATTCTGCGACGAGATCCACTACAGCGCCCAGCTCCACGACGTGGGCAAGATGAGCGTGGACCAGGCGGTGCTGAAGAAGAAGGGGCGGCTGAACCGCAAGGAACGGGAAGAGATGGACCGGCACACCATCTACGGCTACGAGATCCTCATCGCCTCTCCGAGGCTGGCGATGGGTGCCGAAATTGCCCTCAATCACCACGAGAAGTGGGACGGGAGTGGCTATCCCTACGGGCGCAAGGGTGAGGAGATCCCCATCTCCGCCCGCATCGTGGCCCTCGCCGATGTCTATGACGCGCTCCGCTCCGAACGGCCCTACAAGCCGGCCTTCTCGCACGAAAAGGCGGTCCGGATCATCACCGAGGGGGACGACCGGATCGACCCGCAGGCCCATTTCGACCCGGCGCTGATCGCCCTGTTCAGAAAGCACCACAGAGGCTTCGACCGGATCTGGCGCCAGTGGGTTGACGACTGAATCGCGTGCCCCGATATTACGCCTTCTCCATCCTTGAACAAGGAGGCAACGCATGGCGACCTATGTCTACGAGACCATCCCTTCCGACGGCTCTGCTCCCCGCCGCTTCGAGGTGGAGCAGGGAATGAACGAGCCGCCGCTGGAACGTGATCCCGAGACCGGGCTGCCCGTGCGCCGGGTGATCACCGGCGGCCAGGGGATCATCGGCGCCGTCGCGGCACCCGAGCCGCCCTGTGCCGGTGGCGCCTGCGGGATGGAGACGCCCGATCTCCCCTGCTGCGGCGGAGGCGCCTGCGGGATCCCGGCCTGACGGTCTGTTGCACGGGGGCGTTCCTGCCCCCGGTGGATCACGAAGAGAGTGTGAACTGCGTCACACTCCGGCCCCACGGAGCCGGATATTCTTGGGACTCCCCTGCCGAACGACCAGATGGAGGAGCGAAGCATGCCGAAGGGAATCCACGGGGCCATCATCTGCGCCCTGCTGATGCTCGGGGCCAGCTCCGGGGCCGGGGCGATCACCACCATTACGCCCTTTTCCGGCTCGGTCGCGAGCAGCGTGACCCCCACCGGTGGCGGAACCTGGACCTATGACTACACCGTCACCTTCGATCTGGGTGAGCTGATCAACGACGGCGATGCCATCGTCTCCTTCGACATCCCCTACTTCTCCGATGCGCTCATCACCGGCATCACTTCACCGGCCGGCTGGGCCCATTCCGTCGAGGATATCGGTTTCAGCGATCCGGCCAACGGCTGGACCGGCGTGGCGCTGTGGCAGGACCCGCTCGATCCCAACTATCAGGGTCCCACCAGTCCCTATACCACCGGTGACCAGGTACTGCACTGGTATGCCACCGGTCCGGGGGGCGGGATCCCGCCCGGCGGGAGCCTGGGCGGATTCGGCTACGTGGCCGCATATCCCGGGACCAAGGCCCCGCATCAACTGGCATTCACGAGCATCCTTGGGGATGTGACCCTGACCGGAGACCCGCTGATCCCGGCATCGCCCAGTGTCACCGCGGTTCCGTTGCCCGCGTCCCTGGGGGTCATGATCCTCTCCCTGGCGGGGTTCCTCCTGACCGGTGCCGCCCGCCGCAGAATGCCCTGAGACCCTCCGGCGGGACTTCCCTGCCGGGCACGCCGTCCCGGCTTCAGGCCCGGGCCCCCTCCCGCTGTTCAGCCAGGGCCTCGGCCGCCATGTTCCGGATCGCCTGCAGCATGGCGTGCAGGCCGTTGTTGCGGGTCGGTGAAAGGTGCTGCGACAGGCCGATGGCCTCGACGAACCTTGGCTCGGTCGAGAGGATTTCCTCGGGTGTCCGGTCGGAATAGACCCGCAGCAACAGGGCGATGAGACCGGATACGATGGCCGAGTCGCTGATCGCATCGATGTGCAGGCGGCCGTCACGCATCTGCGCGTGCATCCACACCTGGGACTGACAACCCTGGATCCGGTTCTCGTCGGTCTTCCACTCCTGCGGGAATTCCGGCAGCCTGCGCCCCAGGTCGATGATGTACTGGTAGCGGTCCATCCAGTCTCCGAGGAAGGAGAATTCCTCGATGATGGCCTGCTGCGCCTCGTCGATGGTTTCCCGGGGCTGTTCGTTCATGAGGGGGATCCGTGTGGGTGAATGGTGTATTCCGGCCAGGACGCCATGATACGACGCCGGGCGTCTCCATGCAGCCGTTAACCGGAAGCCAGCGGGTCCAGGGCGTTCACGGTGGCGGTACCGGATCATGGCCCCCGGGATGCAGCGGATGGCAGCGCAGCACCCTGTGCAGACAGAGCCACAGCCCGCGCCCGGGGCCGTGCCGTTCCAGCGCCTCCCGGCAGTAGTGGGAGCAGGTGGGGTAGAAGCGGCAGCGGCTGCCGAGGAGGGGGCTGAGCAGGTACTGGTAGCCCCGGATCAGGGCGCGGAGCAGGCGGGTGAGTGGATCCTGGTGCATGAATGGTAAGATGCCAGCCGGTTGTCCAGTCCGCAACAGCGGCCCGAAGATGTCCCTGCCGATCCTCTTTGTCGAACACCTGACCACCATCGACTGCGCCCTGTTCGATCCCCGCCGCGGGCTGGTGGGCGCGACCTGGATCGTTGACCTGCAGATGAGCGGCGAGCTGGACGAGCAGGGCATGGTGCTCGATTTCGGGCGGGTGAAGAGCGAGGTCCGCCAGGCGATAGAGTCACGCGTAGACCACTGCCTGCTGGTCCCGGAGCAGGCGCCGGAAATCTCGATCCGGCAGGAGAGCGGCCTGCTGGAGGTGCGCATGGAGAGCGACGTCGGGCCGATCCGCCATCGGGGTCCGGGCCAGTCCTGTTCGCTGATCGAGGCGCCCCGCATCGACCGGGCATCCGTGACCCGGGCCTGCCTCGGGGCGGCCAGGGAGGTGCTGCCGGACAACGTCGGTGAGCTGGAGCTGAACCTGCGCTGCGAGCAGGGAGAGGGGCCATTCTTCCGCTACTGCCACGGCCTCAGGCGCCACGCGGGCAACTGCCAGCGGATCGCCCACGGCCACCGTTCGCGCCTGGAGATCTGGATCGGGGGTGGGCGGGACCCGGAGCTGGAGCGGGAGTGGGCGGAGCGCTGGCGGGACATCTATCTCGGCACCCGCGAGCACCTGCTGCAACGCTTCGATGCAGGAGGCACGGAGTGCCTGCGTTTCGGCTACCGGGCCCTGCAGGGTGAATTCCTGCTGGAGCTCCCGGCCGCGCGCTGCTACCTGCTGGACGGGGCATCGACCATCGAGCGCATCGCCCTCCACCTGGCCGGCGAATGTGCCCGCCGCTTCCCCGGGGACGCCATCCAGGCCCGGGTCTGGGAGGGGGTGAACAAGGGCGCCATCGCCTGCTCCGGCGTCTAGGGATCTCCGTAGAGCCTTTCCGGGTCTATCAGTGGTTCGCCCAGCGTCACCAGTCCGCCGTCGCGCCAGGCCCGGTAGAAACAGCTGCGTCGTCCGGTGTGGCAGGCGGGACCGGTCTGATCCACCAGCAGCAGCAGGCAGTCGCCGTCACAATCCAGCCTCAGCTCCACCAGACGCTGGGTCTGGCCCGAGCTCTCACCCTTGCGCCAGAGCCTTCCCCGTGACCTGGACCAGTAGCAGACCCTTCCGCTGGCGAGCGTCTCCGCCAGCGATTCGGCGTTCATCCAGGCCTGCATCAGCACCTCACCGGTATCGTGCTGGACGGCGATGGCGGGGAGCAGTCCCTGGTCGTTGAAACGCAGTTCCTGCCGCAGCGCGGGAGGGAGTTCTCTCTGCTCGGTCATGCACTGAAGGTCCGGTCGCCTGGAAAGGGGACGATTGTACCGGATCGGGGCTGCGGGATGCCCCGGGCCGCGGGCGGGTTCAGACCCGGCCGTGGCCGCGCAGCGTAGCGGGACGGGTCTCCTGGAGGTGACGGCTGTCCCAGCTCCTGAACCGGCTCAGGTCCAGGAGCCTGGCGATGAGGAACAGGGCGATGGCGGCGCGGAAGAAGGCCGCGAAGAGGGTGAGGAACAGGGGAGAGGTGTCGTGCCCCATGCCGGACCACTGAAGTCCCAGGGCCAGGGTGGCGGCGGCCAGCGCGGCGCAGCCGGCCCGGTCGAGAATCCTTGTGATGGTGCTGAGCATGGGTCCTGTACTCTCCCTGGTTAGGTTCCGTGGTGCTTCAATGCAATGACCGGGCCAATGCGTCGATCAGTCGGTATGTGCCTGAATTCATGTATGAACCGGGTTTGTTCCGGAAAGGGGGTGGGGCGCCGCCCGCACCCACGTGTCGGCCCGGGGAGACAGTCGGGGATTGCCGGCGGGAGAGGTTGGGGAGGGGGCTCAGGGACGATCGCAGACGGGCCTGAGCTCCGGTCCGGTCTCGATCAGGATGCCGCTGTCCTGCAGCTCGTTCTCGAGCTGCCTCGTGAAGCCCTCGAGTACCCGGGCCGTCTCCTCCGCGAGGACGAAACGTATGCGGGGCCTGCTCCGTGGGTCGAGGACCGGAAGCGACGCCTGCAGGAGGTTGTAGATCCAGCCCAGGAGGCCATCCGGTGACTGCGGCTGTATGCCTTCCATCTCCCTGGTGATCCCGTCGTCGATCAGGATCAGGCTGGGTACACCATAGTCGCGCCATACGCGCCTGAGCAGGGCCTCGGCCTCGGCGCTGTCCTCCAGGTCGCACTCCACCGGGGAGACCGGCCTTCCCGGAAACCGGGAACGGCACCACTCCCGCGTCCTTTCCCGTTCGTGCGGGAGGTGGATGAGCAGCAACCGGTAGCCCTCTTCGAGCAGCCCCTGGCACAGGTCGCTGGAGGCGGTGAGCACCAGGGCCACCGGCTCGGGGCTGGGCCACGAAGGGAAGAGCGGAGGGAAGGCAGGGGGGATGACGCGCCTGAGTTCCAGCCAGTGACGCCAGTTCCGCAGCTGCTCCCGGACCAGGCCCTGGAGATGACGATGGCCCAGTTCGCTCCAGCAGTCCACGAACTGCGAAGCCAGGACCCAGGGCGTGAATTCGGGGTCCGGCCGCCTCCTGCGACCATCCTGCCTGGAGGCCTGCCGGACGTTCCCGTTCACTTCTCGTCCTTGTCCTTCTCCGGCGGCTTGACTCCTGCTGCCTTGAAGAAACCGAGCTGCATGTCCTGCCACAGCTTCAGGTTGCGCTGGGTGAGTTCAGACAGGGTGGAGAGCGGGTCCTTGCTGACCGATTCACTCAACTGACGGGTGAAGCGCTCCTGCTGGTCGGCGAACATCTCCAGACTGCGCGCGAGGAAGTCCGAGGCGAGGTCCTGGACGGTGTTGCCGTAGAAGCGGATCAGGCGCGAGAGCACGTCGGTGGTGAAGATGGGCTCGCCCCCTTCCTCCTGCTCCAGGATCACCTGCAGGAGGATACTGCGGGTGATGTCCTCGTCGGTCTTGGCATCCCGGACCACGAAGTCGACGTTGTCGAGCACCAGCTTGCGGATGTCGTCGAGCCTGATGTACTTGCTCAGGGTGGTGTCGTACAGCCGCCGGTTCGGGTATTTCTTGATGACGCGTTGTTCACTCATCTGAGGTTCCTGGCCTTGCGGTATGTAGTAGCGATCCGGCAATCGTCTGTCAGGGACATGATATACCGGATCGTCTTCCGGCCTGGGGGAGGTGCGGCGAGCCGCACCTCCCCGCGACCAGTTCAGTGCATGTGCTGTCCGCCGTTCTGGGCGATGTTGGCGCCGTTGATGAAGGCGGCCTGCTCGCTGGCCAGGAATACCACCGCTGCCGCCACCTCCTCGCAGGTCCCCAGCCGGCCGACCGGGATCTGGGCGATCACCTGGTCGAGGATGTTCTGGGGCACCTTCATCACCATCTCGGTGGCGATGTAGCCCGGGGAGAGGGTATTCACCGTCACCCCCTTGCGGGCCACTTCCTGGGCCAGGGCCATGGTGAAGCCGTGCATCCCGGCCTTGGAGGCGGAGTAGTTGACCTGGCCGAACTGGCCCTTCTGGCCGTTGATGGAGGAGACATTGATGATCCGGCCCCAGCCCCGCTCGGTCATGCCGGGGGCGATGTGGCGGGTGACGTTGAACACGCTGTCCAGGTTGGTGCGGATCACCGTGTCCCACTGCTCCCTGGTCATCTTGCGGAAGGAGCCGTCCCAGGTCATGCCGGCGTTGTTCACCAGGATGTCGATGGGCCCAAGCTCCTTCTCGATGGCCTCGGCCATACGGCCGCAGGCGTCGAAGTCGGTGACGTCGGCCTCGTAGATGCCGAATTCATATCCCTCCTCCCTGCACTGGGCCTGCCACTTCTCGGCCTTCTCCCGGTTGCGGTAGTTGGAGGCCACCTTGCAGCCGGAGTCGGCCAGGGCCTTGCACATGGCGGTGCCGATGGCGCCGTAACCGCCGGTGACCAGGGCCACCTTTCCGTCGAGTCTGATATCCATTGTCCGCTTACCTCTCTACTGCAACCGCGGTTCCCATGCCGCCGCCGATGCACAGCGTGGCCAGGCCCTTGTGAGCGTCGCGCCGGCGCATCTCGTGCAGCAGCGTGACCAGGATGCGGCAACCCGAGGCCCCGATGGGATGGCCCAGGGCGATGGCGCCGCCGTTGACGTTGACCTTGCTGGTGTCCCAGCCCAGGTCCCTGTTGACCGCCATGGCCTGGGCGGCGAAGGCCTCGTTGGCCTCGATGAGGTCGAGGTCATCGGCGTTCCAGCTGGCCTTCTCCAGACAGCGGCGCGTGGCCGGGACCGGTCCCAGCCCCATGACGGACGGGTCGACACCGCCGCTGGCGTAGGCCCGGATGGTGGCCAGGGGCTCCAGCCCCAGTTCCTTCGCCTTGCTCTCGCTCATGAGGATCACGGCGGCGGCGCCGTCGTTGATCCCGGAGGCATTGCCGGCGGTAATCAGACCGTCCTTCTTGAAGGCCGGGCGCAGCTTGGCCAGACCCTCGGCGGTGGTGCCGTGCCGGGGGAATTCGTCGGTGTCGAAGACCAGGGGGTCACCCTTGCGCTGCGGGACCTCCACCGGGATGATCTCGTCGCTGAACCTGCCCTCCTTCTGTGCGGCCTCGGCCTTCTGCTGGGAAGCGGCGGCGAAGGCGTCGAGCTCCTCGCGGGTGAAGCCGTACTTCTCGGCCACGTTCTCGGCGGTGATGCCCATGTGATAGTCGTTGAAGATGTCCCACAGGCCGTCGAGGATCATCGAGTCCTTCATCTGCCAGTCACCCATCTTGGTGCCGTTTCGCGAACCGTGCAGGACGTGGGGGGCGAGGCTCATGTTCTCCTGACCGCCGGCGATGACGATGTCGGCATCCCCCAGGGCGATGGCCTGGGCGGCCAGCTGCACGCTCTTCAGCCCGCTGCCGCAGACCTTGTTGATGGTGAAGGAGGGCACGCCCACCGGCAGTCCTGCCTCGATGGCGGCCTGGCGGGCCGGGTTCTGGCCGGCGCCGGCGGTCAGCACCTGGCCGAAGATCAGTTCGCTGACCTGATCCGGGGCCAGACCGGTCTTCTCCAGCAGCCCCCGGATCACGGTGGCACCGAGCCTGGGGGCGGGAAGGCCCGAGAGCGTGCCGAGGAAATTGCCAATCGCGGTGCGACCGGCTGCGACAATGACTACCTTTTCCATCTCATCCTCCTGTAGAAGGGGTTGTTGCGATGGAACGCGCATGCGGGCCATCGCCGATTCTTGTCCTGACCTGACATGGACACGTGATGTTGCAGCGCACAATAATAGGCCGATATGATACTCATGTAAAGCGGTCCGCCTGCAGGCTCACTCGATCTTCGCCGGGCTGCGCTCCCTCTCCTTGTATCGCTCGACCCGCTGTCTCAGGTCCTCGAGCAGCCCATCCATGCCTTCCGACCTGACAATCTCGGCGAAGGTGGTCCGGTAGGTGTTGATCAGGCTGGCCCCCTCGATCTCGACGTCGTAGAGATACCAGCGGTCCCCCTTGAGCCTGAGCCGGTAATTGACCGGTACCTCTGGCTGCTCACCGCGGTGGATGACGGTATAGACCACCGCCCGCTCACCACGCACCTTCTCCCTTGCATATTCGATCTTCTCGTCACGGTAGGACTCGATGGGGTCGAGGTAGGTATTCTCGATGTACTGCTGGAAGAATTCGACGAAGCCCCGTTTTTCCTCCGGGGTCGCCTCCTTCCAGTGGGTGGCCAGCACGCTCTGGGAGATCGACTGGATGTCCATGTTCTCCGACAGGATCTCGCGGACCAGCCGGCGCCTCTCATCCAGCGGCCGGCTGTCGTCCCGGATGATCCCGAGGACCTTGTCCGTGGTGCTGCGCACCTGTTCGGTGGGCGAGGAGATGGCGTGGGCGAGGGAACAGACCAGCAACAGCAGGAACGCCGTCACGAACTTTCTGGTCATTGTCGATCCGATCATCATGTGCCGCCCTGCTCCCCGTTCTTGACCGCCATCTGCGCGAGCAACCCTTCGATGCCCTCCTTCCGGATGATGGCCTGATAGCTGGTACGGAAGTTCTGCACCAGGCTCACCCCCTCGATGATGACATCGTAGGCCTTCCACTCCCCGTCACGGTTGAGCAGGCGGTAGGTGATCGGGATCCGCTTGTCGGCCGTGACGATCTCGGTATCGACCCTGGCGTAGTGGTCCTTCCTGATCCGCTCCCCCCTGTATTCGACCTTCTCGTCGCGATAGTTGCGGATCCGGCTCCAGTAGGTGCGCGTGAGCAGGGAGGTGAAGAGGTCGATGAAGCGCCGGCGCTGTTCCTCGCTGGCCTTGCGCCAGTTGGTCGCGAGGATCCGCTTGGCCATGACCCTGAAATCGAAATTGTCTGCGACGAGGCGGAATACCTGGTCCCGTTTCTGCTCCTCCCCGAGCTCCTGCTGCAGGGTGGAGATCACGGCGTTCACGGTCTGGCGTACGGTATCGGTCGGGGTCGTGGCCTGGACGGCGACGCTGGCCAGCGCCAGCAGAAGGGTTGCCAGGGCCGTGACCGATCGGGGCGCTCCTTTCATTGCGGGTTCCATCCAGTCGCATTCGTGACCAACATTACCACCTATTTCTTCCCGCTTTCAAAGATGTACTTGCTGATCAGCTCCTCCAGGCTGATGGCAGGCTCCGTCTCCAGGATCTCGTCACCCGCCTGCAGGTATTCTTCGGAGCCGCCGGGGGAGAGCTTGACGAAACGGTCCCCGATGATGCCCTGGGTCCGGATCGATGCGGTGGAGTCCTCCTGCAGCCTTACATTTCGGTCGATGCGCAGCTCCACCACCGCTTCGTAGTCCTCGCCGTCGAGGCGGATGCCGGTGACCTTGCCGACCCTCACCCCGGCCAGTTCCACCACCGCCCCCGGCTTGAGGCCGGAGATGGAGGTGAAGCGGGCGGTGAGGGTGTAACCGCCGTCGTCGAGCAGGCCGACATCGCCCAGGCGGACGGAGAGGTAGCCGAGGGCGGCGAGCCCGGCCAGGAGGAACAGGCCTACGGTCAGTTCCAGGAATCGCTCTTTCATGTGGGGGTCCCCTTCAGCAATATCGCACTGAGCAGATAGTCGGCCACCAGCACCGCAATCGAGGCATACACCACGGCGTCGGTAGTCACGCGGCTGACCCCCTCCGCGCCCAGATTGCCGAAGCGGGTCAGGTGCAGGAAGTAGCCCTTGGCCGCGGTGATCCAGACGATGAGCAGGCCGAAGGCCAGCGACTTGACCAGGCCCATGCGCACGTCGCTCCACAGGACCGTATCGTACATCCCCTGGAAATAGGCGCCGTCGGAGACCCCGAACAGCCCCACGCCGATCAGCCAGCCGCCAGCGATCCCCACCACGATGAAGATCGCCGTGAGCAGCGGCAGGGCGACGATGCCGGCCAGCAGCCGCGGCGCCATCAGGTAGCGGTAGGGGTCCACCGCCATGCACTCCAGGCCGTCTATCTGCTCGTCGCTGCGCATGATCCCGATCTCGGCGCAGATGGCCGACCCGGCGCGGCCAATCACCATCAGGGCGGTAAGCACGGGGCCCAGCTCCCGGGTCAGACTCAGGCCCACGGCGGAGCCGAGCAGGCTCACCGAGCCGAAACGCACCAGGGTGTCATAGAACTGCAGGGCCACCACCATGCCGACGAAGGCGCCCGAGACCACCACCACCAGGGTGGAGCGGGCACCGAGGAAGTGGACCTGGCGCAGCACCGGTTGCAGGTGGAACGGGGGGGAGAGGATGCGCCCGACGGTATGGAGCAGGAACAGGCCCATCCTGCCCCAGGCCCCGATCAGGCGCAGGGTCCATGCCCCGGGGAGGCTCAGGAGCCTGGCGATCACCGCCCCCCTCCGCCGGTGAGCCGGTCGAGATAGGCGTTGCCGTCGACCGGCTGCTCCCGGTGCCGCCGGTTGAGCAGGTCCTGGACGTGGGGGTCGTCGCTGGCGCGGATCTCCTCCACGGTACCGCTGGCGAGCACCCTGCCCTGGCCGAGAACGGTGATCCGGTCGGCGATCCTGAGCGCGCTCTCCAGCTCGTGGGTCACCACCACGATGGTGATCTCCAGGGCC
>RFJX01000172.1 GCA_003694425.1 Gammaproteobacteria bacterium | reverse complement strand
TAGCACAGCACCAGCAGCAGGGCGGCCGTAATCCCCCAGTGATGCGGGTCGATGGCGAGCAGCAGGGCGCCGAGCAGCCCCGCAGCGAGCGAGGCGGCGGTGAGCTGGTTGGGGGTGACGGGCAGCCGCAACAGCCCCCGGGAGAGCGGCCACGACAGGTGGCGGATCAGGGGGAAGATCTGACCGTCCCCGGGGCCCATCCCGCCCTCAGCAGCCGATGCCGGGGAGCCCCCGGAGGAAGTCGGTCAACCCCTCGAGCGGCACGTCCGTCGAGGCCTCGTCCCTGCGTCCCCGGTATTCGGCGCTGCCGGCATCCAGCCCGCGGTCGGAGAGCACCAGGCGGTGGGGGATGCCGATCAGCTCCATGTCGTTGAACATCACCCCCGGACGTTCGCGGCGATCGTCGAACAGCACCTCGACCCCGGCCTCTACCAGCTCCCGGTAGAGGGCCTCTGCGGCCTCCCGCAACCGTTGCGACTTGTGCATGTTGATCGGCACCAGCGCGAGCTGGAACGGGGCCATGGCCGCGGGCCAGACGATGCCCCGTTCATCGTGGTTCTGCTCGATGGCCGCGGCGACGATGCGGGAGACGCCGATCCCGTAGCAGCCCATCTGCAGGGTCACGGCCCGGCCCTCCTCGTCCAGGCAGGTGGCCCCCATCTTGCCGGAGTAGCGGGTGCCGAGCTGGAAGATGTGCCCCACCTCGATCCCGCGCGCGATCCGCAGGCGCCCCCGGCCGTCGGGACTCGGGTCCCCCTCGACCACGTTGCGCAGGTCCGCCTCCACCGGCTCGGGGAGGTCCCGCCCCCAGTTGACGCCGGCCAGGTGACGGTGGGGTTCATTGGCGCCGCAGACGAAGTCGGCCACCCGTGCCGCGGCGTGATCGACGTAACAGGGGATGTCCAGCCCGACCGGACCGATGGTGCCCGGCGGGCAATCCAGGGCCCGCTCGATCTCCTCGTCGGTGGCGAAGCGCAGGGGCGAGGCCACGCCGGGCAGCTTCTCCGCCTTGAGCGGGTTGAGTTCATGGTCGCCGCGCAGCACCAGCGCCACCACCGGCGTCTCCTCGCCGGCCACGATCAGGGTCTTCAGGCACCGCTCCGGGGGAACGCCGAGGAATCCGCTGAGCTCCGCGATGCTGTGCCGGTCGCCGGTCTCCACCAGTTCCAGGGTCATCGAGGCCGGCGGCCGCTCCCCTTGCGGGAGGGCGGGGGCCAGCTCGACATTGGCGGCGTAGTCGCTCTCGTCGCTGAAGGCGATGCGGTCCTCGCCCGAATCGGCCAGGACATGGAACTCGTGCGAGGCCCTGCCGCCGATGTTGCCGGTGTCGGCCTCCACGGCACGGAAACCCAGCCCCAGCCGTTCGAATATGCGGGAGTAGGTCTCGTACATCTGCCGGTAGGTCTGCGCCAGGGAATCCTCGTCCAGGTGGAAGGAGTAGGCATCCTTCATGAGGAATTCGCGCGCCCGCATGACCCCGAAGCGGGGGCGGATCTCGTCCCGGAACTTGGTCTGGATCTGGTAGAAGTTGGCGGGCAGCTGCTTGTAGCTGCGGATCTCGTGGCGGACGATGTCGGTGATGACCTCCTCATGGGTCGGTCCGAGGCAGAATTTGCGTTCATGCCGGTCGGTGAACCGGAGCAGCTCCGGGCCGTACTTCTCCCAGCGGCCAGACTCCTGCCACAGCTCCGCGGGCTGGACCATGGGCATCAGCAGCTCCTGCGCCCCGGCCCGGTCCATCTCTTCCCGCACGATCGCCTCGACCTTGCGCAATACCCGCAGGCCGAGAGGCAGCCAGGAATAGATGCCGGCGGCGAGCCTGCGGATGAGACCGGCGCGCAGCATCAGCTGGTGGCTGACGACCTCGGCATCGGCCGGTGCGTCACGCAGGGTGGGCATCAAGAGGCGGGATACGCGCATGGCAACTCCTGGTCTGGTCGGGTCATGGTCTCCGTGCCACATGCCGATGGGGCGCAGGGAAGGCCGGTGCCCGTCTGGCCTCCCGGCACCGTGCGCCAGCGGTGGTTCATGTGGTCGCGGGGGATTCTACCGGGGTGGCCTGGCAGAGGCCAGAGAAGGGGCGCCCGGGCGCCAGTCGGGGGGAGACGTTCCGGTTTCGCCGCCGCCCCCTTGCCGGGTGCGGAACAGGGAGGGGCAAGTCCTACTCGCAGTGCTCGGCGATGGCTTCGCGCACCTTGCGGATCCGCTCCTGCCGCACCTCCTCCGGGGCCCGGACCCGGTTGCCCTGCTCATCGGTGACATAGATCCGCTGCGCGCTCAGCAACCCTTCCAGCTCCTTGCGCTGCCGTTCACAGTAGGCCTCCAGCTCCTGTGCCTGCTGCGTCTCCTCCTGGCGCTTCTTCTTCAGTTCGGCGGCCTTCTTCAGCGGCTCCTCGGCCTTCTTCTTCAGGGCCTCGAGGCGATCCGTCGCGGGGGGCGGGGCAGGTGGCGTCTCGACCACCTCGGCCTGGCCCGTTTCCGGCGGGGTCTGGGAGAAGTGGATCTGCCCCTGATCATCGACCCACCGGTAGACCTGTGCGGCACCGGTGACGAGTGGCAGGAGCAGGGCGGCGAGCAGCAGCGGCAGGCGGGTCAAGGGCTCATCCGTGGGTGGTCTCGAGAGAGGCCCTCAGGTCTCCGATGGTCGGTTCCTTCAGTTCGACCGCCTCGACGTCGCTGCTCGAGAAGGAATCCAGATAGCGCTCGTATTCGGGGGCCATCAGCAGCATCGGTACGGTCCCTTCGAGCAGGTTGCGATGGGCAGGCGAGTGCTCCGGTGGCTCGCCCGTGCGCATGATGGCGATATGCCACTCGGCGATGTGCTTGACGAAGGACTCCGTATGAACATGCTGGCAGCCATCCAGCGCCTCCTTCAGGAAGGGCGCCAGTTCCTCGGCCACCTGCCGGAGCAGCCTGCGCTCTTTCTCATCCGGCCGGGGCCCCATGCTCCAGAGGAGGCGGCCGGTGACCAGGATCAGCATCTGCCAGCGTTCGCTGCCGGGGCCGTGAATCGCGTGCTGACGGGCCAGGTGACGGTGCCAGCAGCAGGAGAGGAAGCTGCTCAGGAACAGGGGCGGGAGTGGTCCCTCGTCTTCGATGAGCAGGCGTTTGATGAGCATTTCCGCCGCCTTGAGCGATGCGGGAGGAATGAGGCCCCTGAGCGGATCGTGCTGATGCTCCTTCATGACGCAACCGTTGCCTGTGTCACCCTTCCGGTGGCGGATACCGGAAATCTTGTCCTGGCAGACTCTGCGGCCTGCAGTCTGATCCTAGTCCGAGATCCGGCAAAATACCAACCCGGGTTTCGGCATCGCCGCCGGCCTTGTGCAGAAATCCCGATTTGCGTAGAATCGTCCGACTGACTTTCATGGTTCCCTTCTTTGGAGTTGAAGGCAATGTATGCAGTGATTCGGACCGGCGGCAAGCAGTACAAGGTCGCGGAGGGTGACCTCCTTCGCGTGGAGAAGCTCCCCGCCGAGGTCGGTGAGGAGATCGAACTGGAAGATGTCCTGCTGCTCGTCGATGGCGAGAAGGTCAGCGTGGGTAACCCCCGGGTCGAGGGCGCGAAGGTGAAGGCCCAGGTGAGGGCCCACGGCCGCGGCCCCAAGATCCGCATCGTCAAGATGCGCCGGCGGAAGCATTCCCGGACCCGGATGGGGCACCGGCAGGACTTCACCGAACTGGCCATAACCGGCGTGAGCGCCGGCTGAAGGCCTGACAGCAACTACAGGACCGGAGCACAGCGATGGCACACAAGAAGGCAGGCGGCAGCACCCGCAACGGCCGCGATTCGGAATCCAAGCGACTCGGCGTGAAGCGCTTCGGAGGTGAACTGGTAAGCCCCGGCAACATCATCGTGCGCCAGCGTGGCACCCACTTCCATCCCGGCGTCAACGTCGGCCTCGGGCGGGATCACACCCTCTTCGCCACGGCGAAGGGGAAGGTGACCTTCGCGGTCAAGGGGCCCAGGCGCAGGACCTACGTGAACGTCGAGCCGGTCTGACGCGGCCAGCCCGCAGCCGGAGTTTCCGCCAGTCCCCGGAAGGCCCCGCCCAGCGGGGCCTTTCTGCATCTC
>RFJX01000171.1 GCA_003694425.1 Gammaproteobacteria bacterium | reverse complement strand
GTCCAATATTCCCCACTGCTGCCTCCCGTAGGAGTCTGGGCCGTGTCTCAGTCCCAGTGTGGCTGATCGTCCTCTCAGACCAGCTACGGATCGTCGCCTAGGTAGGCCGTTACCCCACCAACAAGCTAATCCGACTTGGGCTCATCCAATGGCGCGAGGCCTCCGAAGAGGTCCCCCGCTTTCCCCCGAAGGGCGTATGCGGTATTAGCACGAGTTTCCCCGTGTTGTCCCCCACCACTGGGCAGATTCCCAAGCATTACTCACCCGTTCGCCACTCGCCAGCCAGTGACGCACCCCGAAGGGATTGTCTCTGCTGCTGCCGTTCGACTTGCATGTGTTAGGCATGCCGCCAGCGTTCAATCTGAGCCAGGATCAAACTCTCAAGTTCAAGTTTGATTGCTGCTTGAGGCAGCAAATCTTGGCTCGATGGAATCGACACTCAGCGGAAGCTGAGCCTCTCCATCGAAGTTTCTTCGATGGCAGGCCCCTTCTTCCACGCAAGCGCCCACACAAATTGCTTGATTTTCAATCTTTTAAAGAGCGGGCTGGGGATGCATCTCCCCAACGAGGACGCGCATTATACACCCGGAAGAGGCCGCGTCAACACCCTCCGGAAAATTTTTTCATCCCTGCTCCGTGGGCGCTCCCGGAGTGCCCTGCTCCAGCCTGACCCGGGCCACCCGCCGCTTGCCTACCTGGACGATGTGCTCCTCTCCGGCGGTGAAGCTCCGTTCGCGGTCACTGACCCGCTCGCCGTCCACCCGCACCGCCCCCTGGCGGAGCATCCGGTTCGCCTCTGAGGTGCTGGAGGTCAGCCCCGATTCCCTGAGCAGGCGCGGCAGGCCGATGCCCTCTGCCCCCACCGGGATGGTGACCTCCGGGAGCTCCGATGGCAGGGCCCCCTGGCGGAACCTGCTGTGGAACTCCTCGGCCGCCCGCCGGGCCGCCTCGGCCGAATGGAAGCGGCTGATGATCTCGATGGCGAGTTCTATCTTGCAGTCCCGGGGATTTGCCCCCTCCTCGCAGGCCCGGCGCATCTGCTCGATCTCGGTCATCGGGCGGAAACTCAGCAACTCGAAGTAGCGCCACATCAGCTCATCGGAGATGGACATCAGCTTGCCGAACATCTCTTCCGGCGGCTCGGTGATGCCCACGTAGTTGCCCAGCGACTTGGACATCTTCTGGACCCCATCCAGCCCTTCGAGCAGGGGCATGGTGATGATCACCTGCGGGGACTGACCGTAGGACTCCTGGATGTGCCGTCCCATCAGCAGGTTGAATTTCTGATCGGTGCCGCCGAGTTCCACGTCTGCCCGCATCGCGACCGAGTCGTAGCCCTGGATCAGGGGATAGAGGAACTCGTGGATGGCGATGGGCTGACCGGAGCGGTAGCGTTGGTGGAAATCATCCCGTTCCAGCATCCGGGCCACGGTGTATCTTGCCGCCAGCGAGATCAGGTCCGCCGCCTTCATCTCTCCCATCCAGCTGGAATTGAACATCACCAGGGTCCGTTCGGGGGAGAGGACCTTGTAGATCTGTTCCTCGTAGGTCCGTGCGTTCTCGATCACCTCGTCACGGGTCAGCGGCGGACGGGTCGCATTCTTGCCGGTGGGATCCCCTATCATCCCGGTGAAGTCGCCGATCAGGAACAGTACTTCGTGGCCCAGCTCCTGGAACTGGCGCAGCTTGTTCAGCAGTACCGTGTGCCCCAGGTGCAGGTCCGGAGCGGTGGGGTCGAAGCCCGCCTTCACCCGCAATGGCCGTCCCAGGGCCAGTTTCTTCGGCAGTTCCTCCTCCGGAAGGATCTCGACGGTGCCGCGCCGGATGATCTCGATCTGCTGTTCCATGGGCCGCTGCTTCCTGGTTGGGGATGGCGGCGCAAAGACTAAATAGCCGCACCCGAATGTGCAACATTTTGTCGGCGAGGGCTCTGCTGCCCCATTGACCCGCCTGACGCCTCCCATTAAGGTTAGCGTGGACTTCCGGCAGCGGCATCCATGTACGGCAGAAGCAGAACGACAATCAATCAGGGGACACCGCTGAAGCGAAGGACTCGGCCGGGACGCTTGTCCCTGCTGCTCCTCCTCGTCCCGGCACTCGTTCTCGCCACCTATCTGATAGCGCCATCACGGCACTCTCCCGAGCCTCCTCCCCAGGTCCGGCATACTGCCAGCAGGATCGTCCTGCTTCCGGCACAGGATGAGAAGCCGGATACTCCGGAACCTGCCGTGAAGCAGCGGCTTCCCTTCGAGCCGATGGTGGTCCGCCCCGTCTCCCGGGAGGAGCACAGGGAGGAGCCCGTCGCCGGGGAAGTGGAGGAGGAAAACTGGACCGGGGTCTCCGTCCGTCCCGGCGACAACCTCGCCCTGATCTTCAAACGCATGGGCCTGAGCGCAGGCGAGCTGCAACGGATCCTTGCCCTCGGTGACAAGGCCCTGCGGCTCAGACACCTCATGCCAGGAGAAAAGCTGCGCTTTCTGATCGACGATCAGGGGCTGGCCGGGCTTGTCTACGAACCCAGCCCCACCTACCGGCTCCATCTGCGGCGCGCCGGGCAGGAATACACAATCCGGGAAGAGACACGGGAACCGGAGCGGCGTCTGGTGGAGCGCAGCGGAATCATTGACGATTCGCTCTTCCTCTCCGCCCAGGCTGCCGGGCTGTCGGACAACCTCATCATGCAGCTCACCGAGATCTTCGGCTGGGATATCGATTTCGCCCTCGACATCCGCAAGGGGGACAGCTACGCCGTGGTCTTCGAGGAACTCTGGCTGGATGGCCGCAAGTTCGGTGACGGCCGGATCCTGGCTGCCCGCTTCACCAATCAGGGGCATGGCTATCAGGCCCTGCGCTATACGGATCCGAAGGGATATACCGACTACTATGACCCGGAGGGTCACAGCCTGCGCAAGGCCTTCCTCAGGACCCCGGTCAAGTTCTCGCGGATCAGTTCCCGCTTCAATCTGAAGCGGCGTCACCCCATCCTCAACCGGATCCGCGCCCACAAGGGGGTCGACTATGCCGCCCCCATCGGCACGCCGGTGAAGGCGACCGGAGACGGCAAGGTGGTCTTCGCCGGCGGCAAGGGGGGCTACGGAAAGGTGGTCATCATCCAGCACGGCGGCGTCTACAGCACCCTTTACGGCCACCTTCACCGGTTCGCCCGCGGGATCCGCCGGGGCAAGAGAGTCCGCCAGGGCCAGGTCATCGCCTATGTCGGCAAGAGCGGCCTGGCCACCGGTCCCCATCTGCACTACGAGTTCCGGGTCAACGGGGTACACAAGGACCCACTCAAGGTGCGGCTGCCCCGGGCACGACCCCTGCCAAGGGACTACCTGACCGACTTCCGCGCCAAGACCGCCCCGTTGCTTGCCCGCCTTGAACAGATCGATGGTGGGCGGCGGGTAGCGGCATTGCACTGACGCCCGTGCCCTGTTTTGTGGGACTGCTCTCCGGGACCAGCATGGATGGTGCCGACGCGGCCCTGGTCCGCTTCTCCGGAAGGCAGCCCGAACTCCTGGCGTTCCGTTGCGTGCCCTTTCCCGACGGGCTGCGCCAGCGGCTTCAACTGACCCAGCAGACCAGGCCCTCACTGGAGGAGGTCGCCCGCCTGGATGCAGCCCTGGGTGATTTCTTCGCCGACGTCGCCCTGACCCTGCTGGAACACGCCGGTCTTGAGCGCGCCGGGGTGGCCGCCATCGGCAGTCACGGGCAGACCGTCCTGCACTCACCCGAGGGGCGGGAGGGATTCACGCTGCAGATAGGCGACCCGGCCCGTATCGCCGTGCGCACCGGGATCGCGACCGTCGCGGACTTTCGCCGGGCGGACCTCGCCGCCGGCGGCCAGGGCGCCCCCCTGACCCCCGCCTTCCACGAATTCCTGTTCCGGGAACGGGGGGTCGGCCGCGCGGTGCTCAACATCGGGGGGATTGCCAACCTCAGCCTGCTGCCGGCAGACCCCGGCCACCCGGTGACCGGGTTCGACACCGGCCCGGGCAACTGCCTGCTGGATGGCTGGTGCCGCCGCCACCTGCAGCAGGCGTTCGACCGCGACGGTGAATGGGCCGCCGGCGGCCGGGTCCTGGAAGGGCTGTTGCAGCGGCTGCTGGATGAACCCTTCTTCCGGCGCCCGCCGCCGAAGAGCACCGGACGCGACCTGTTCAACTCCGGCTGGCTGGAGGCACGGCTGGAAGGGGATGAGCCGCCCCGGGACGTGGCCGCCACCCTGACCGCGCTCACCGCCCGCTCCATCGCCCACTCTCTGGCCCCGTTCCTGGAGAACGGGGTGACCGAACTGGTCCTCTGTGGCGGGGGGGCCCGCAACCGGACCCTGTGCCGTGAACTTCAGGAGGCGTTGCCGGAGATCAGGCTGCGTGACAGCGGGGAATGGGGGATACCGGCCGAGGCGGTGGAGGCGGTGGCCTTCGCCTGGCTGGCACGGGAGCGGCTGGAGGGGCGCCCGGCCAACCTGCCCGCCGTGACCGGGGCCTCACACAGGGTCTTGCTGGGAGCGGTCTACCGGCCCTGAGACCGAATCAGACGTTGAACGAAGAGCCGCAGCCGCAGGTGGTGCTGGCATTGGGATTGCGGATGACGAAACGGGCGCCTTCGAGGTCCTCCCTGTAGTCGATCTCGGCACCCTCCAGGTACTGGATGCTCATGGGGTCGATCAGAAGCTGAACCCCCTCACGCTCGACCACCGTGTCACCCTCCTCGATCTTCTCGTCGAAGGTGAAGCCGTACTGGAAACCGGAACAGCCACCGCCGGAGATGAAGACGCGCAGCTTCAGCCCTTCCTCCTGCTCCTCCTCGATCAGATCCCTGACCTTGCGGGCTGCGGCCTCGGTGAAGACCACGGGTGCCTGTTCCTGTTCGACGATGCTCTCTGCGTTGCTGCTCATGATCTACCTCGCCCGGCACAGCCGGCGTCTGGACTGTTGAATGGGATCAGCTTAGGGTGACCTAGCGCAGCGGTCAAGTATTGTCGAGCAGTTTGTCGCCCGGGTCATGCTCGAGGGCCAGGTTGGCGCGTTCGTCCTCGGTGATGTGCACCAGCTTGCCATTCACCTCAGCCCCCATGGCCATCTCTATCAGATTGTAGTGCACGTCGCCGTCCACCCGGGCGTTCGGTGCCAGCTCCACATGCTGATAGGCATAGACATCACCCTTGACCGTGCCGTTGATCACCACGTAGGGGACCCTGACCTCGCCTTCGATGTTGCCCCGGTCGCTCAGGGTCAGGACCGAGCTCTCGCTGTCATTGGCGATGACGTTGCCCCGGATCGTGCCGTCGACATGAAGCCCGCCGGTGAAACGGATGTCTCCCTGTACCAGGGAGCTCTGGCCGATCAGGGAATCGACCTTGGTGGCGCGTCTCTTCTTCTGTTTCTTGAACATGGCGCTCCCCTCCAGGCGCTGATTGGGGTTTCAGTTTAGCACTTCCAGCCAGGGGAACGACGCCTCCTCGCTGCCCTTCACGGGGCTCTCCTGACGCAGGGCCAGACGCAGCTCCTTCGGCTCGAAGCCGGGCGGCAGATCCAGTTCCCCGGCCAGCCGCAGATAGTTGCGCACCGTGAAGCGCAGCGGCTCACCCCTCTCCTTCTGTCCCGGCTCCAGGGTGTAGGGCCGGCCTTCGAGTTCACCGACCACGCGCACCCGGACCTCCCCCTTCACCACGCGGCTGCGGGCCCCCTCGCCCAGATGGCCCAGCACGAGCTCGTAACGATAACGGTCGTCCTCGCCGTCAGACCAGACGTGCACACCGAGCAGCCGCAGCCCGCGCCCCGTGCCGCTGCTGCCGAGCACGTCGTGGTAGAAATCCAGCTCCCGCTGCAACCGGGCATGGTCCCGCTGCAGATCGGTCAGGCTCTCCCTGATCTCCTCGAAGGCGCGATCCCGGATCTGGGCCTGACGCCGGAACCGGGCGAGCTGTGCCCGCAGCGCCTCGTTGTCCTGCTGCAGCGCCCGGTTCTGCTCCCACAGGCTGCGCCGCTGGGCACTGGCCGCGAGGCGTTGCTGGATGTAGCCCCACTGGTCGTAGTCGAGAAAGAGCCAGATGCCACCGCTGATCAGCACCACGCCCAGGAGGAACAGGATCAGCTGGCGGAACGGGCGATGCTGGCGGACGACCAGGCGCATCCTACCGCTCCTGTCCCGC
>RFJX01000170.1 GCA_003694425.1 Gammaproteobacteria bacterium | reverse complement strand
GGGCTGAACCAGGCCGACAAGGCGCGGGAGAGTTACCAGAGCGCGCTGGAACAGGATGCCCGTTCCATCGAATCGCTCCTCGGCCTGGCCCGCATGTCCCTCGCCTACGGCGACTATGACAAGGCCGCCGACTATCTCGCCAGGGTGCTGGAGATCGATCCGAAAGAGCCCCGGGCCTGGCTGCTGAAGGGAGGACTGGAGGAGCGCAGGGGGGACATGGAGGCGGCCGAGGCGGTATACCGCAAGGCCCTGGAGCTGGCCCCGGGCAACCCCATGTTCGAGATCAGCCTGGTCCGGAACCTGATCGGACAGAACAAGCTCGAGGAGGCGCGCGCGGAGCTGGCCCGGCTCGGGCCGCAGGTGGGCAACAGCCTCACCGCCAAGTACTTCAAGGCCTACCTGGCGTTCCGCGACAAGGACTACACCACCGCCAAGGCCGAACTGCGCGAGATCCTCAGCGTGGTCGGCAACCACGGCCCCAGCATGCTGCTGCTCGGCGGGATCCTCTATCAGGAGGGGGCCTACGAGCAGGCCGAGGAACTGCTGCGCCGTTATGTGGCAGGTGTGCCGAACAACCTCCAGGCGCGCAAGCTGCTGGCGGCCACCCGCATGCGCCTGGACCAGCCGGAGGGCGCCATCGAGGTCCTGGAGCCGGTCGTCCGGGATAACGGCAAGGTCGATGCCCAGACCCTCGCCCTGCTCGGGAGCGCCTACCTGCGGGCCGGCAAGCTGGACCAGGGGACCGAACTGCTGCAGCGGGCCTCCGAACTCGACCCCGACGCGGCGGAGATCCGCGCCCAGCTCGGCCTCAGCCATCTGGCCAGCGGCCAGACCGAGCAGGCGGAGAAGGAACTGGCCAGTGCCGTCGAACTCAAGGATGACCTGTTCCAGGCCGATCTGCTGCTGGTGCTGAGCCAGCTCAAGCGCCAGGACTACGCCGCCGCGGCCAAATCCGCTGAAAAGCTGGCCGCCAAGATGCCGGACAACCCGATCCCCGAGAACATGCTCGGCGCCGCCTATCTCGGCCAGCGGGACCTGGCCCTGGCGCGGGAACACTTCCGCAAGGCCCTGCGCATCAGGCCCGACTTCACCCCGGCCATGTTCAACCTCGCCGGCCTCGAGCTGCTGGCGGGCAACCGGGAGGCGGCCATCGAGCAGTTCCGGAAGATCCTCGAGCTGCAGCCGGAGAATCTGCGGGCGATGATGGAGCTGGCCCGGCTCCACTACCGGGCCGAGGAGTTCGACCAGGCCCTCGAATATCTGAAGAAGGCGCGCCAGGCCCATCCCGAGGCCCTGCAGCCGCTGCTGCTGCTGACCCAGTACCACCTGCGCACCGGCAACGGGGAAGAGGCGCTGAAGACGGCCCGCAAGGCGGTCGAGGTCTCCAGCGCCTCACCCCGGACCCTGCTGCTGCAGGCCGAGGTGGAGCTGGCCCTGCGCAAGGGCGATGAGGCGCTCAGGACCCTCTCCCGCCTGCCGGAGAAGTATCGCGACAGCCCCGTCGCCCTCTACCGCAGGGCGCAGGCCCTGGTGCTCACCGGCGATCGGGCCGGCGCCCGGGAGGCCTTGGAACAGGCGCTGAAAGTCAAGCCGGACTACGCCGAGGCCAGCCTGGCCCTGGCCCGGCTGGAGGCCGCCGATGGCAATCGCGAGGCGGCATTCGAACGCCTGCACCGCCTGCAGCAGGACAATCCGAAGCTGGCCCAGGCCTGGCTGACCGAGGCCGATCTGCTGCTCGCCGAGAAACACCACGACGATGCCATCGCCGTCTACCGGCGGGCGGCCGGGAAGGTGCCCTCTCCGCTATGGCCCGGCCGCATCTTCCAGGCCCTGCTGGACAAGGGAGACGAGAAGGCCGCGGAAGCGGAACTGAAGCAGTGGGTCGAGGCCCACCCGGATGACCTGCGTACCGCCCTGGTGCTGGCCTCCTTCTGGCAGAACCGCGGCCGCCATGCCGAGGCAATCGCCCTCTACCGCAAGGTCCTCGAGCGGCAGCCGGGGTCGGCCGTGGTCCTCAACAATCTCGCCTGGAGCCAGTACAAGAGCGGCGACCCCGAGGCCCTGGAGACTGCCCGCCAGGCCTTTGAGGCGGCGCCGAAGCTGGTGCCGGTGCTCGACACCTACGGCTGGCTCCTGGTCGAGAACGGCAAGGTGGAGGAGGGACGCAGGCTGCTGGAGCAGGCCTACGGTGAAAATTCGGGGCTCCCCGACCTGGCCTACCACCTGGCGGCCGCCCGCATCCGCAGCGGTGACCGCAACGGCGGGATCGCGCTGCTGAAGAAGACCCTGGAGCAACACGCCAGCTTCGAGTCACGCGCCAGCGCCGAGGCCCTGCTGCGCTCACTCGAAGGCTGACCCGACGGGCCGCCGGTGCGCCTCGCGCTCCTCCTTCTGCTCCTGTGGCCGCTGGCCGCGGCGGCGGACCTCGCGGACCTCGTCGTCCGCATCAAGCCCGCGGTGGTCGCCATCGGCACCCTGCAGCAGACCCGCAGGCCGCCGGCCCGCTACCTCGGCACCGGCTTCGCCGTCGGTGACGGCCGCCGGATCGTCACCAATGCCCACGTCCTGCCGGCCGAACTGGACGAGGCCCGGCGCGAGACCCTCACCGTCTTCACCGGCCAGGGCCGCAAGGTGCAGGCCCGCACCGCCCGCCTGGTCCGGCGCGACGGGGACCACGACCTGGCCCTGCTCGCGATCGAGGGCACGCCGTTGCCGGTCCTGGAGCTGGCGGCGGACGACACGGCGCGGGAGGGTGAGTCCATCGCCTTCACCGGCTTTCCCCTGGGCATGGTGCTGGGGCTGTACCCGGTCACCCACACCGGCATCGTCTCGGCCATCACCCCCATCGCCATCCCGGCGCGCAACAGCCGCGAGCTGACCGCCCGCCAGATCCGGGCGCTGCGCGACCCCTGGAAGGTGCTGCAGCTCGACGCCACCGCCTATCCCGGCAACAGCGGCAGCCCGGTGTATCGCGTCTCCGACGGCAAGGTGGTCGGGATCCTCAACAGCGTGCTGGTCAAGGGCACCAAGGAGAACGTGCTCAGGGACCCCAGCGCCATCAGCTACGCCATTCCGGTCCGGTATCTCAGGGCGCTGCTCGAGCAGCGCTGAGCTTCCTCAGAGAGAGCGCTCCAGCACCTCGACGATGCGCTCCGCGGCGCGTCCGTCCCACAGCTCGGGGATCCGCCCCTGGCGCCCCTGCCCGGCGAGCACCTTCCCGGCCTCCTCCAGGATCCGCTGCGGATCGGTGCCAACCAGCACATTGGTCCCTTGCTCCACCGTCACCGGCCGTTCGGTGTTCTCGCGGATGGTGATGCAGGGGACCCCCAGGGCGGTGGTCTCCTCCTGGATCCCGCCGCTGTCGGTGAGCACCACCCGCGCGTCCTTCCAGAGATTGAGGAAGGCCATGTAGGGCAGCGGCGCCGTCAGGCGGATGGTTTCCGGGACGTCGATGCCGAACCGCTCCAGGTTGCCCCGGGTCCGGGGATGGACCGGGAAGATCAGCGGCAGCTCCCGGGAAATCCCGGACAGGGCGCCGATGATCGGTGCCAGGGTCTCCGGCTGGTCGACATTGGAAGGGCGGTGCAGGGTCACCACGCCGTAGGCCGGAAACTCTGCCTTCAGCGCCTCGCTGATCCGGTCCGCGGCCCCCTCCTCCAGCCGGCGGAGCTGATAGTAGAGGTTGTCGATCATGACGTGGCCGACGAAGTGGATCGCCTCCTGCGGCTTGCCTTCCGCCAGGAGCTGATCCACCCCCGCCCGCTCGGTGACGAAGTACAGGTCCGAGATGGCGTCGGTCACTACCCGGTTCACCTCCTCCGGCATGCGCATGTCGCCCGAGCGCAGCCCCGCCTCGACATGGGCCACCGGCACGTGCAGCTTCTTCGCCACCACCGAGCAGGCCAGGGTCGAATTGACATCCCCGACCACCACGACCAGGTCGGGCGACTCTTCCATGCACACCTTCTCGTAGCGCTCCATGATGCGGGCGGTCTGTTCGGCGTGGCTACCGCCGCCGGCCTCCAGATAGCGGTCCGGCGCCGGGATCCCGAGCTCCTCGAAGAAGACCTCGCTCATCTCCCGGTCATAGTGCTGGCCGGTGTGGATCACCCGGTAGCGCAGCCACCCGTGCCCCTCCAGGGCCCGCACGATGGGGGCGATCTTCATGAAATTGGGCCGGGCCCCGGCGATCAGATGGATGGTCTTTTCCTGCATCGTTGCTCCCTGGCTGCTCTGTCTGCGGTGCCACTGCTGCGGCGGGGACGGTACAATATCATGATGAAAGTCGTCAGTTCTCAGTCATCAGTTTTCAGCCGACCGGAGCCGTATCCAAGACATGCCAGAAACAACCGATAACCGAGTACTGATCACAGATCACTGATGACTGACAACTGATAACTGACAACTGATAACTGACAACTGAATTCCTCATAACCACCACCCATGCTCCTCCACCACTTCATCACCGACGCCGCCAGTGCCACCCCCGAGGCCCCCGCGCTGCTCCACAAGGACCGGGTCCTCGACTACCAGGGTCTGGCAGGGTC
>RFJX01000169.1 GCA_003694425.1 Gammaproteobacteria bacterium | reverse complement strand
GTACTGACGTGGCCGGCGGGGCGGTGGTCGGGGCCGGCAGCGGCAGGGGGAGGTCGGTCTCCCCGGTGGCGGGCGGGGAATTGCCGTGCTGCCAGAGCCACATCAGCCCGCCGGCGGCGAGGCCGGTGATCGCCAGGGCCCCCCAGGCGGCCGCCGGCAGCCGCCGCGCGGGGGGCCGGGCGTGGGCGGGCGCACCCACCGGGCCCCGGTGTCTGCGTTGCGCGTGGTCCCGCAGCGCCTCGGAGGCCAGGGCGTTGAGCGGCCCGGGCCAGCCCTCGGAGCGCTTGCAGAAGGCCCGGATCTCGGTGGCCGAGAAGGGGCTCTCGCCGCTGTAGCCGGCCACGGCCAGCCGGTACATGAGGTAGGCGGCGCACTGCTGCTCGTCGAAACGGGGCATCTCCAGCGACTGGAGGCTGCCGGCCTGGGGGCGATGGAGGCCAAGCCGGATCAGCCGCTGCTCGAGGCCCGGGTTCCCGAGCAGGAGCAGACGCAGCTGGCGGCAGGTGGTCCGGGCATCCCCGCCCAGGGTGAGCAGGGCGGTGAGGCAGGCATCCTCGAGCCGGTGGGCATCGTCCACCAGCACCACCGCCAGGCCGCCCTGCTGCTGGAGGGCCTGGGCATGCCGCAGCAACGCCTGTCCGAAGGACTCCCCTGCCTCCTGGGACAGGTCGGGGAAGTCGTGGCCGAGGGCGGTGACGAGCTCGGCGTCGGAATGGATCTGTCCGCCGGCCAGGACGCTGGCGCGCCAGTTGGGGGGGATCCGGCGGCGCAACTGGCCGAGGAGGGTGCTCTTCCCGCTGCCCTCCGGGCCCTGGACCAGGATCAGGGTCTCGCCGAACTGGAGCAGGTGCAGCAGCAGGTCGATGCGCTGCATCACCATCGGGTCGGCATAGAACCAGGCATCGCCGGGGTGGTCGAGGAAGGGATCCACCTTCAGTCCGAAGGCGGTCTCGAGGGGGGAGGGCGCCTCAGTCATGCGATTCCATTCCCTGCACGTAGACCACCCGGTAGCCTCGGGCGAGCTGATCGTCACGCACGCGCACCATGGCCGCCTGCGCGTCTTCCAGGGAGTCGAAGTGCTCCCGCATCACGCGACCCCCGCGGCCCTGGAATCCCCATTCACGCACCAGCGTCCAGCCCCCGATCAGGTCTTCCTGGAGATGCAGATGATAGTACCGGGGCGGCGCACCATCGGCCGGCAGGATCTGCATGTAGATGCGCATGGAGGCAGCATACAACAGATGCCGGACGAGGGAATATATTTGGTATGCCGTGCGCTCAGGAGGGGGTCCCCCCTTCTTCTCCGGCCGGTTCCATCAGGCGGGTGAGCCGGGCGAGGCTGGCGCGGTCCATGGGGCGGCCGTCCCGCGCGCTGCGCGGGGCCTGGCGGATACCGTCGACGGGGAAGATGACGGCTTCCACCGGTGTGTCCGAGACCACGAAGCGGAGGACGGGGTACGGCCGTTGCGGGCCGTTGCGCTCGAAACGGAAGCGACGCTGGTCTTCGGTGTAGGGCAGGCCGTGTTGCTGCATGTGGAAGACCACTTCCTCGGGCGTCTCGGCGAAGAGGTGCAGGTTGACGTCCGAGTATTCCGAGGCCGTTCCGGAGAGCACCGACCCGGTCAGGCGGGGCGAGAAGGGCGCGAAGAAGCGCATGGCCTCCAGGGCGATCCGGCGCAGCCGCTGCAGCGTGGCGGCATGGCGCTCGGCCTGGAACAGGGCCTGGTAGCGCACCAGGGCCGCCTCGATCTCCCGGTTGGCCGGCAGGTTGCGGGTCTCCGGGGCCCTGAGCCGCTGGGCGGCCTTGCGCTTGGCGAGGCCGTAGTCGCGCAGTCCTTCGGTGGCGATCAGGCGCGCGGCTTCCTCGGCGATGCGCTGGCGCATCTCCAGGTCGCGTCCGGCCGCTCTTGCGCGTCTTGGTGTCATCTTCACATACCGTCCCCGGTCTAGGGAAGCTC
>RFJX01000168.1 GCA_003694425.1 Gammaproteobacteria bacterium | reverse complement strand
TTACTGATCACTGATTACTGATCACTGATTACTGATCACTGATTACTGATCACTGATTACTTGATTACAGAAAACCCTTCACTGGTGGATTACGCTTCGCTCATCCATCCTGCGAGTCGCGAAGGGCCTGCTCGTAGGCCTTCAGGGTCCGCTCGTCGAAGCAGGCGAAGATGACCCGCTCCAGCTCCGGGGCCAGTTCCGGGGCCGCTTCCCGGACCGTCTTCACCGCCAGTGGCGCCGCCAGCTCTACCGGATAGCCATAGACTCCGCAGGAGATCGCAGGGAATGCGATCGATCGCACGTTTCGCTCACCCGCCAGCTTCAGGCAGGCGCGGTAGCAGGAGGCAAGCAGCTCCGGCTCCCCCCGATCACCCCCGTGCCAGATGGGGCCGACCGCATGGAAGACGTATTTCGCCGGCAGCCGGTATCCACCGGTGGCCTTGGCCTGCCCGGTCTCGCACCCGCCCAGGGTGCGGCATTCGGCGAGCAGTTCCGGCCCTGCGGCGCGATGGATCGCCCCGTCCACCCCGCCGCCTCCCAGCAGGCTGCGGTTGGCCGCGTTGACGATGGCATCGACCTCGAGTTTCGTGATATCGGCGATACGGGCCTCCAGCACCGGGCCACGTACCGCTTCAGTCCTGCCGTTCCGCTGCTCCATCTCACGTCCCCTCCCCGGCCCTGAACCGGCCATATCTGAGCATCACCGCAGGCATGATCAGCAGATTGAGAATGGTCGACGAGGCGAGGCCGCCGATGATGATGGCCGCCATCGGCCCCATGATCTCCCGTCCCGGGTTGTCGCTGTCCACCGCGATGGGCAGCATCGCCAGAGCCGTGACCAGCGCCGTCATGAGGATTGAGGGCAGCCGCTCCTGGGCCCCGCGGACTGCGGTCCCGAGATTCCACTCCTCGCCCTCTTCCTCCACCAGGTGCGCGTAGTGGGAGACCAGCATGATGGAATTGCGCACGGTGATGCCGAACAGGGTGACGAAGCCCACCATCGAGCCGACCGAGAGTGACGCCCCGGTGACCACCACCGCCAGGACCCCGCCCAGCAGGGAAAAGGGCAGGTTGATGAGCACCAGCAGGACGTGGCGCAGGCTGCCGAGGGCGATGTAGACCAGGATCAGCACGCCGACTCCGGCCAGGAGTGAATGGAGGATCAGGTCCTCCCGGGCCTGGGCCTGCTCCACCGCGGCGCCGGTGAATTCGGGATAGGCGCCCGCCTCGAAGGGGATCTCGTTCAGGACCCGGGTGCGTAGTTCGTTCAGGAAGTCGCTCATCTCGCGCCCACTGACGTTGCAGGTGACCGTCTGCAGGCGCTGCCCCCCCTTGTGCAGGATGTTGTAGCGGCCCTCCACCTGGGTGATCCGGGCCACCTGGCCGAGTTCCACCACGCCACCACCCGGCAGTCCGAGCGGAAGGTTCCCGATGTCGGAGAGCCTGCGGCGATGTTCCGGGGGCAGTACCACCGCGATGTCGAACACCCGGTTGCCCTCGTAGTAATGTCCGACCACCGCGCCTTCGAAGGCGGCCTGGAGCGCCAGATAGACCTCCTTCGGGCGCAGTCCCCACTGGCGCAGGCGGTCATGGTCGAGCTGCACGTCGGCCACCGGCGTGCCGGGCACCGACCGGATCTGCACGTCGACCGCTCCCGGGACCTCCCGCATCAGCGCGGCGATGGCCTGGGCCTTGCGGTCGAGAAGATCGAGGTCGCTGCCATAGATGTTGACCACCACCGGTGAGGTGTAGCCGGATATGGTCTCGTCGACCCGCTCGGTGAGAAAGGTGTTGGCCTCGTAGAGGATGCCGGGGAAACCGGCCAGGATCCCGCGCAGACGGTCGAGCACGCCCTGCTGCTCCCGTCCCGACATCGGCTCGAGTTCGACCTCGTATTCGCTGTAGTGACTGCCGAAGGTGTCGGCCCCCCGCTCCGCGCGCCCGGCCCATTGTGACACCGAGACCACACCCGGGATCTGGAGAAACTGTCGGGTCAGCGCCGTCCCTGTCCGGATCGATTCCTCCAGGGAGGTGCCAGAGGCGCTGGCGGTATGGACGATATAGTGGCCCTCGCGCAGCTCCGGCAGGAAACGCCCGCCCAGCATCGGCAGGATGGAGGCCCCGAGCAGGCAGAGCAGCAGGCTGCCGAATATGGTCAGGGTCGGCACCCGGGTGATCAGTCTGAGCGCCAGCCCGTAGGGAGGCAGGAGCAGGCGGATCAGCGGCGGCTGGCGGCCCGAGAGCCGGGCCCTGCCCAGCAGCAGATAGCACAGTGCCGGGGTGACGGTCAGGGCGACGCCCAGCGAGGCGAGGATGGCGAGTATGTAGGAGAAGCCCAGCGGCGAGAAGAGTCGCCCTGCCACCCCCCCGAGGGTGAGCAGCGGGACGAAGACCAGCGCCACGATGAAGCTGGCATAGACCACCGAGCCGCGCACTTCCATGGAGGCGCGATACACCACCTCGTGGATCGGCAGGGGACTGGGGCTGGAGCGGTTCTCGCGCAGGCGCCGGAAGATGTTCTCGGTATCGATGATGGCGTCGTCGACCACCTCGCCCAGGGCGATGGCAAGGCCGCCGAGGACCATGATGTTGAGATTGACCCCCATCTCCAGCAGGACGATCACGGCCGAGAGCAGGGAGAGTGGAATGGCGATGGCCGAGATCAGGGCGGTTCGCAGGTTGAACAGGAACAGTACCAGGACCAGGACGACGAAGGCGCCACCCACCAGCAGATGGCCGGTGAGGTTGTGGAGCGAAGTCTCGATGTAGTTGGCCGGCCGGAACAGGTTGGGATGCAGCTTCACTCCCTGCTGCTCCAGCACCGGCCGGTACTCCGCGAGGGCTGCCTCCACCGCCCGCGACACGGTGAGGGTGTTGGCCCCGTACTGGCCGATGACCATCATCACGATGCCGGGCCGTCCGTTGATCGCGGCGGCTCCGATGCGGGGCGCAGCCCCGTGGCCAATCTCGGCCACGTCGCCGAACAGGATGTTGCCCCCTTCGGTGTGACGTACCACGACCCCGGCCAGCTCCTCCGGGGTCACTGGTTGTCCGCTGGTCTGCAGCGTGATGCGCTGGTTGCGGTTCTCGAGGAAGCCGGTGCCCACCACCCCGGTCGCCCGACCGGCCGCCTCCACCAGTTCATCGACGCCTATCCGGTAGAGTCGCAGCCTGTCCGGCAGGGGGCGGATCTGGAGCTGTTTCTGCTCACCACCAAAGACATTGACATCCGCCACCCCGGGCACGCCCAGGATCCTCGGTACCAGCGACCAGTCCACCAGACTGCGCAGCTCCATCAGATCCAGGTGACCGGACTCGACCCCGATGGTGAGGATGGTGGCCGATGAGGAGGAGAGCGGCACCGGTACCGGGGGGCCGATGCCCGCCGGCAGCAGGCTGGCGACGCCGGCCAGCCGCTCGGCCACCAGCTGGCGATTGCGGTAGATGTCGGTCTCCTCGTCGAACACCAGGGTGATGATGGAGAGTCCCTGGATCGACTCCGAGCGCACGCTCTGAAGGCCGATCAGCCCGCCCACGGCGTTCTCGATCACCTGGCTCACCAGGATCTCGACCTGGGCGGAGGAGAGCCCCGGCGCCTCGGTCTGGATCACCACCTGCTTGGGCGAGAATTCGGGGAAGATGTCCAGCCCGGCCCGCGACAGGGCGTAACCGCCGTAGGCCATGAGCAGTCCGGCCAGCATCACCACCAGGCCACGATAGCGGACGGAGAAACGGACGATGGCTCCCAGCATGGAGGCGGGTTACTCCTCGTCCTCGTCCGGGATCTGCCAGTTGAACTCTTCGGAGAGCAGGAGCTGGGCGCCGTGCGTGACCACCTCCTGCCCGGGTTCCAGGCCGCCGGCGACGAACCAGCCGTCGCCAAGGTCACGCCCCCCCGAGAGTGAGTGACGGACGAACAGGTCTTCCTCCATCCGCAGGTAGATCCAGGGCTGGCCGCCATACCAGACCACCGCCTCTTCCGGTACCCGCACTCCCTCCTCGGCCGCACCACCGGTGGGGACCCAGGCCTGCAGGCGCATGCCGGTCCGCAGCCCCTCGCCCGGGGTGAGGAAATACCAGCTCGTCCCCTGGAGGAGCGGATCGGTGCGTGGCGCAGGCGAGATCCGCCGCGCCTCGCGGGCCCGCTGGCGCTGATCGCCCACGCCGATGTAGACCGACATGACGCCTTCCGGCAGGGAGAGGCCAGGCCTCAGCAGGACGAGGATCAGTCGATCCTCCCGGGTGACCAGACGCCGGAAGCGGGGGGAGTCCTTTGCCAGGGCCCAGTCGGTGATGGTCTCGCCCCAGATCTGGACCGCCTCGTCACGCAGACCCTGCATCCGGCGCCGGGCGGCCTCCTGGCGGACCCGGATGCTGCGCAGCTCGCTCTCGGCCTGCTGGAGGCGACTCAGGGCCACGTTGCCGCCCTCCTTGCGCAACCGGCGCAGGCGATCGATCTCCTGCCGCCAGCGCTGCCGTTCGACGGCCAGGACATCCTGCTCGGCGGCGGTGGAGAAATAGGGGGTGCGCAGGGAGAGCAGCGGAACGATGTCGATGACCTGCGCATCCGCCCGGAATTCGGGCACATGGGACATCGGATGCAGCCTGTCGGTGCGGATCCCGCTGCTCGCCAGCAGGGCCGGCTCCAGCCGCACTGCCGGGTGTCCCTGATAGAGGGTCCTGTGATCCGGACGGGCCTCGTCCTCCTCCTCCCCGCCATCCTCATCCGGCTGCTCGCCGCCGCGATAGGAGGCCACGAACGCCTCCAGGGCGGCCTCCACCGTCTCCCATGCCTCGCGCAGGAAACCG
>RFJX01000167.1 GCA_003694425.1 Gammaproteobacteria bacterium | reverse complement strand
GACGATCCGGCTGCCGGCGAGCGGGAAATTGAACTCCCGCCGCACCGGGTTGAGCTCCAGCACCGCGGCGCCGGCCAGGGCCGCCTTGCGGATCCGGTGGTTGAGCAGCGGCTGCTGGTGGCGGGGCCAGGCGCCCAGCAGCAGCACGCAGTCGAGCTGTTCGAGCCCGGTGATCGGCATCCCCAGCCAGGGATAGAGCGGGGCCGCCCGGTCATCGCTGAAATCCCGCTGGCGCAGGCGGTGGTCGATGTTCTCGCTGCCCAGGGCCCGGACCAGCTTCTGCAGCAGGTAGAGCTCCTCCGTGGTGGCGTTGGGCGCCGCCAGGGCACCGAGCCGCCCGGGACCCCGGGTCTGGATCACCCGGCGCAGCCCCTCGCCGGCGAATTCCAGGGCGGTGCCCCAGTCCACCTCCTTCCACTCGCCCTCCTGCCGGATGAGCGGCCGGGTGAGGCGGTCCTCACTGCGCAGGCCGGCATAGCCGTAGCGATCCCGGTCCGAGATCCAGACCTCGTTGACCGCCTCGTTCTCACGCGGCACCACCCGCAGGACCTTCTGCCCCTTCAGATGGAGATAGAGACTGGAACCGACCGAATCGTGCGGAGCGATCGACTTCGCCTGCCGCAGTTCCCACGGACGGGCCCGGAAGCGGAAGGGTCTGGAGGTCAGCGCCCCCACCGGGCAGAGATCGATGATGTTGCCGGAGAGTTCCGAGACCAGGGTGTGGCGGACATAGGTACCGATGGTCATGTGCTCGCCGCGGCCGGTGGCGCCGAGTTCGCGCAGGCCGGCGATCTCCTCGCCGAAGCGGACGCAGCGGGTGCAGTGTATGCACCGGGTCAGGCAGGTCTGCACCAGCGGCCCGATGTCGGGATCGGCCACCGCCCGCTTGGCCTCGCTGTAGCGCGAGACATCCGACCCGTAGCCCATCGCCAGGTCCTGAAGCTCGCATTCGCCACCCTGATCGCACACCGGGCAGTCCAGCGGATGGTTGATCAGGAGGAATTCCATGGTCGCCTTCTGCGCCTCCCTGGCCAGGGCCGAGCGGGTGTGGACCTTCATCCCGTCCATCACCGGCGTCGCGCAGGCGGGCATCGGCTTGGGCATCTTCTCCACTTCCACCAGGCACATGCGGCAGTTGGCCGCCACCGTCAGTTTCGGGTGGTAGCAGAAGCGGGGAATGAAGATCCCGGCGGCGTCGGTGGCCTCGATGAGCATCGCCCCCCGGCGCGCCTGAAGGACCTTGCCATCGACCTCGATTGTGACCTTGTCGCTCATTGGATTCCTGATGTCTTTTTCACCACGGAGACACAGAGGTCACGGAGTAATATGAAACAGTTCCCTTTGCTCCTGTATTGCTTCCGGCATGCCAATGCCTTCCGCCAGTCTCACCACAATTCATCATCTCTCCGTGTTCTCCGTGTCTCCGTGGTGAATTCACGCGGCCTGGCTGGCGCGGGGGCCGGCCAGGCAGCTCTTGTGTTCGATGTGGTGGAGGAACTCGTCACGGAAGTGCTTCAGGAAGCTCTGGACCGGCATCGCCGCGGCATCTCCCAGGGCGCAGATGGTGCGACCCATGATGTTGCCGGCCACGTCGTCCAGCATCTCCAGGTCCTGCAGACGGCCCTCGCCGTTCTCGATCCGGCTCACCACGCGGTAGAGCCAGCCGGTCCCTTCCCGGCAGGGGGTGCACTGGCCGCAGGATTCCGAGTAGTAGAAGCGGGAGAGACGCTGCAGGACCCGGACCATGCAGGTCTCCTCGTGGATCACGATCACCGCCCCGGAGCCCAGCATGGAACCGGCCTTCGCGACGCTGTCATAGTCCATGTTGGTCTCCAGCATCACCTCGCCGGGCACCACCGGCACCGACGAGCCCCCGGGGATCACCGCCTTGAGGCGCCGCCCGCCGAGCACCCCCCCGGCCAGCTCCAGCAGCGCGGAGAAGGGCGTGCCCATCGGCACCTCGAAGTTTCCGGGCCGGTTGACGTGGCCGCTGACCGAGAAGATCTTGGTCCCGCCGGCATTGGCCACCCCCTTGTTGAGGAACCAGTCGGCCCCCTTGCGCAGGATGGTCGGCACGGAGGCCAGCGACTCGGTGTTGTTGATGGTGGTGGGGCGGCCATAGAGTCCGAAGTTGGCCGGGAACGGGGGCTTGAAGCGGGGCTGTCCCTTCTTGCCCTCCAGCGACTCCAGCAGCGCGGTCTCCTCGCCGCAGATGTAGGCGCCGGCACCGAGCGTCGGGTAGAGATCGAAATCGACACCGCTGCCCTGGATATCCCTCCCGAGCAGGCCGAGCCCGTAGGCCTCCTTGACCGCCTGTTCGAAGCGGCGGTAGGGCTCGTCCATGAATTCGCCACGCATGTAGTTGTAACCGACGGTGGCGCCGATGGCGTAGCCGGCGATGGCCATCCCCTCGACCAGGGCATGGGGATTGAAGCGGAGGATGTCGCGGTCCTTGCAGGTCCCCGGCTCCGATTCGTCGGAGTTGCAGACGATGTAGTTCTGCCCCGTGCCACGTGGCATGAAGCTCCACTTGACCCCGGTGGGGAAACCGGCGCCGCCACGGCCGCGCAGTCCCGAGCGCTTGACCTGCTCGATGACCTCGTCAGGCGGAGTCTTCTCCGAGAGGATCCGCTTCCACGCCTCGTAGCCCCCGATCCTGAGATAGTTCTCGAGGGTCCACGGCTCGTCGAAGCGAAGCGTCTCGTAGCAGGTCTCGTTCAGCGTTATCTCGTTCATTTGTGAAAAATTCACCACGGAGACACGGAGATCACAGAGTTTTCCATGATTCAGTTCACCATCCGTTTCAGGCCTTGCTTGAGCACCGGCACATTGAAATTGATCAAGAGGCCCACCTTGTATCCACTCAGTTTCAAATAGCTCAACAACTGCGCTTCATGGATCGCCAGCAATCTTTCAACAGCCTTCAACTCGACCACAACAGCCTCTTCCACAAGCAGGTCCATGACCAGTTCTGTTTCCAGTCTCCGGCCCCGATACGTGACCGGGACCCGGACCTGCCGTTGACAGGCCATCCTTCTGCTGTGCAGCTCATACACGAGGCATTCCTCGTAAACCGACTCCAGCAGTCCTGGCCCCAGGGCCCCATGCACGGTGATTGCGGCACCGATAATCTCGCTGGTAATCCCTTCCAGCTCCATCCCTGCCAATCTCCGTGACCTCCGTGCCTCCGTGGTGAAATTCAATCCAGGCTGTCGAGGATCTCGTCCACCTTCTCCGGGGTCAGGTTCTCGTAGTAGACATGGTCCACCATCATCATCGGCGCCCCGCAACAGGCGGCCAGGCACTCCTCTTCCTGCTTGAGATGGATGCGGCCGTCGGGCGTGCTCTCGCCCACCTTGATGCCGAGCTTCTTCTCGATGTGCCCGATCAGCTCGTCGGCGCCGCGCAGCATGCAGGAGATGTTGTTGCAGACCGAGACGCTGTGGCGTCCGACCGGTTCGGTCTCCAGCATGGAGTAGAAGGTGGCCACCTCGTAGACCGCGATCGGCGGCAGCTCCAGGTAGTCGGCCACGGCATCCATCAGTTCGGTGGTGAGATGGCCGCCGTTTTCGTGCTGCACCTCGCGCAGGGCGGCGAGCACCGCAGAGCGCTTGTGCTCGGGCGGGAATCGCCCGCACCAGGCGTCGATCACCTCGCGGGCGTGGGCGGAAAGGCGGTCTGCGGGCCGGTCGCTCATCGGTCGATCTCCCCGAATACGATGTCCTGGGTCCCGATCACCGCCACCACATCGGCCAGCATGTGGCCGCGGACCATCTCGTCCATGGCCGAGAGATGGGCGAAGCCCGGGGCCCGGATCTTGACCCGGTAGGGCTTGTTGGCGCCGTCCGAGACCAGAAAGATGCCGAACTCCCCCTTGGGATGCTCGATCGCCGCATAGACCTCGCCCTCCGGCACGCAATAGCCCTCGGAGAAGAGCTTGAAGTGATGGATCAGGGCCTCCATCGAGCCCTTCATCTCCTCACGGCTCGGCGGGGTGACCTTGTGGTTCTCCAGCATCACCGGGCCCGGATTGTTCCGCAGCCACTCCACGCACTGGCGGATGATGCGGTTGGACTGGCGCATCTCCTCGATCCGCACCAGGTAACGGGAATAGCAGTCGCCGGCGGTGCCCACCGGGATGTCGAAGTCGAGGCGGTCATAGACCTCGTAGGGCTGCTTCTTGCGCAGGTCCCATTCGATCCCGGAACCGCGCAGCATCGGGCCGGTGAAGCCGAGCTGCAGGGCCCGTTCCGGGCTCACCACGCCGATGCCGACGGTGCGCTGCTTCCAGATCCGGTTGTCGGTGAGGAGGGTCTCGTACTCGTCGACATAGCCGGGGAAGCGCTCGGTGAAGTCCCAGATGAAGTCGAGCAGGCTGCCCTGGCGGTTGGCGTTCAGGCGCGCCACCTCCTCCTCGCTCTTCCATTTCGAGGGCTGGTATTTCGGCATCTCGTCGGGCAGGTCGCGATGGACGCCGCCGGGCCGGTAGTAGGTGGCGTGCATGCGGGCGCCGGAGACCGCCTCGTAGCAGTCCATCAGGTCCTCCCGCTCGCGGAAGCAGTAGAGGAAGATGGTCATCGCGCCGATGTCCAGCCCGTGCGAGCCCAGCCACAGCAGGTGGTTGAGGATGCGGGTGATCTCGTCGAACATCACGCGGATGTACTGGGCCCGGATCGGCGGAGTGATCCCGAGCAGCTTCTCGATGGCCAGGACGTAGGCATGCTCGTTGCACATCATCGAGACGTAGTCGAGCCGGTCCATGTAGCCGATGCTCTGGTTGAACGGCTTGGTCTCGGCCAGCTTCTCGGTCGCCCGGTGCAGGAGGCCGATGTGGGGGTCGGCCCGCTCGATGGTCTCGCCGTCCATCTCCAGGATCAGGCGCAGAACCCCGTGGGCGGCGGGATGCTGCGGCCCGAAGTTGAGGGTCATGTTGCGGATCTCACGCATCGCGCGTCTCCCCCTCTGCATCCCGCACCAGCGGGTTGTCGCGGCGGATCACCCGCGGCACCAGGATCCGCGGCTCGATGCTCACCGGCTGGTAGACCACCCTGCCCTTCTCCGGGTCGTAGCGCACCTCCACCTCCCCGGAGATGGGGAAGTCCTTGCGGAAGGGATGACCGATGAAGCCGTAGTCGGTGAGGATGCGGCGCAGGTCGGGGTGTCCGTCGAAGAGGATCCCGAACAGGTCGAAGGCCTCGCGCTCGTACCAGTTGGCGCTGTTCCAGACCTCGACCACCGAGGGCACCACCGGCGGCTCCCCCGTCAGGGGCACCTTCATCCGCAGGCGCCGGTTGTGCTCGTGGGAGAGCAGATGATAGACCACCCAGAAGCGCTCCTGCGGACGCCGCTCCGTCCCCGCCTCGCGGGAGAGCGGTTCCACCCCGCGGGAGAACCCGGCCATGGTGGCCTGTTCGCTGGTCTCCCAGTCGGCCTCGCCATAGGTCGCGTAGTCGATGCCGCACAGGTCGGTGAGCTGCCCGAAGCGCAGTTGCGGATGGTCGCGCAGCCGGAGTGCGACCTCGGGCAGATCGGCTGACTCCACCACCAGCACCGGCATCTCCGGACCGGGCCGCAGTTCGCGCACCTTCTCTCCCAGCGCCTCGCGCAGGGCCTCCATCAGTTTCTCGTGGTTCGCGTTCATCGGTTCAGCGGGCGATGGTCTCGTTCTTGCGGATCTTCTTCTGCAACTGGATGATGCCGTAGAGCAGCGCCTCCGCGGTGGGCGGACAGCCCGGCACGTAGACATCCACCGGCACCACCCGGTCGCAGCCGCGCACCACCGAATAGGAGTAGTGGTAATAGCCGCCGCCGTTGGCGCAGGAGCCCATGGAGATGACCCAGCGCGGCTCGGCCATCTGGTCATAGACCCGGCGCAGGGCGGGGGCCATCTTGTTGCAGAGGGTGCCGGCCACGATCATCACGTCGGACTGGCGCGGGCTGGGGCGGAACACCACGCCGAAGCGGTCGAGGTCGTAGCGCGAGGCGCCGGCCTGCATCATCTCCACCGCGCAGCAGGCCAGACCGAAGGTCATCGGCCACATGGAGCCGGTGCGGGCCCAGTTGATCACCGTGTCCAGGGTGGTGGTAACCATCCCCTTTTCCAGCAGCCCCTCTACTCCCATTCCAGTGCCCCCACTTTCCAGGCATAGACGAATCCGACCACCAGGTCGAACAGGAAGATCATCATGGCCCAGAAGCCGAACATGCCGATGTCATCCAGCACCACGGCCCAGGGAAACAGGAAGGCGATCTCGAGATCGAAGACGATGAAGAGGATGGCGAGGAGATAGTAGCGGACGTCGAACTTCATCCGGGCGTCCTCGAAGGCCTCGAAGCCGCACTCGTAGGGGCTGAGCTTCTCCGGGTCCGGGCGCCGCGGGCCGAGCACGAAGCCGAGGATCAGCATCACGGCACCGGCGATCAGGCCGATGAGGATGAAGACCAGGACCGGCAGATAGTTTTCGAGCATCGCACTCCCCCTGGATGGCGGGCCTATTGTACAGGCATCCTCCGCCCCTGTTAATTGCAGCGCACAAATTTTTTTCCTGCCGGGGACAGGGGCGGCCCCGTCACGGCCAGGATATCGACGGACGGGGGGGATCCTTGAGCCGGCGGTGGGTTACCGCCTGTCCGGTCACCGCGACCGGCACAAAAAAGGCCGCAATCACCCTGAGGTTCATGCGGCCATTCAACCGGATGGTGCCGACGGCGAGACTCGAACTCGCACGGCTTTCGCCACTACCCCCTCAAGATAGCGTGTCTACCAGTTCCACCACGTCGGCAAGTCGACTTTGTCGGGAGGTGCCTATTCTACCCGTTCCGGCGCCGGTGTTGCACCGGCCCGCGGCTATTCCGGGACCTCCGGCAGATCGGCCGGGCGGGTCTGCCCGGCAGGGGCCTTCCCGCCCGGGCCCTCCTGCCCCGCGCCTGCCGCCGGCTGGGTGCCCGCCGGCACCTGCACCTGCTCCATGATGCTCCCGGGCTGCTCGCGATGGGCCGCCAGGTAGGAGAGCAGCAGGCTGTTGGCGAGAAAGACCGCGGCCAGGACGGCCGTGGTCTTGCTCAGGAAGGAGGAGGCCCCGCGGGCGCCGAAGACGGTGGCCGAGGCGCCGCTGCCGAAGGCGGCACCGGCATCGGCCCCCTTGCCATGCTGGATGAGGATGATGCCGATGAGCGCCACCGCCACCAGGACCTGCAAAATCAGTAGTACCGTTTCCATATCACTCCTGCCCTGCACTGCGAACGATGGCGAGGAAGGCGTCGGCGTCGAGCGATGCACCGCCGATCAGCCCGCCGTCTATGTCCGCCATCCCGAACAGACTTCCGGCGTTGTCCGGTTTGACACTCCCGCCGTAGAGAATTCTCACCTCGCCGGCCAGCCCCGGGTCCCGGCCCCCGATCCGTTCCCGGATGAAGGCATGTACCGCCTGGGCCTGGTCCGGAGTGGCGGTCTGGCCGGTGCCGATGGCCCAGACCGGCTCGTAGGCGATGACCGCCCCGGCCAGGGCCGGGACCCCGACGTGCCCGATCACGGCGTCGAGCTGGCGCGCGATCACCTGCTCGGTGCTCCCCGCCCGGCGCTCCTCCAGGGTCTCGCCGACGCACAGCACCGGAGTAAGTCCGTGCCGCAGGGCCGCGGCGAACTTCTCCGCAACCCGATCGTCGCTCTCGCCGAACAGGTGCCGGCGCTCGGAGTGGCCGACGATCACCGAGCCACAGCCGAATTCCGCCAGCATGGCCCCGGAGACCTCACCGGTATAGGCCCCGCTGTCGTATTCCGAGAGGTCCTGCGCCCCGACCGCGAGCGGTGTCCCCCGGGTCAGCTCGGCGACCTGGGGGATATGGACATAGCTGGGGCAGACCATGACCTCCACTCCGCCCCCCTGCGCGAGCCCGGCGAGGATGCCCCGCACCAGCCGGTCCACCCCGGCCCGGTCGCCGTTCATCTTCCAGTTGCCGGCCACCAGCGGACGGCGCGCCATAGTCCCGAGCTCCTTGTCGAAGGGGCGCAAAGCTTACCGGCGCCCAGCGGTTGGGTCAAACCTGCCGCAAGCGGGGAACGGGTTGTTGCACCACGGAGGCACGGAGGTCACGGAGTTTTTATGGAGTCACCCGATTCTAGGACCTGCCAGTGATTCTTTCTGCGCACGGCGGCCGGCGAGCAACGCCGGCCGCCGATGGCCTTTCACTCTCCGTGCCTCATGCGTTGGAATCGGTGCCAATCAGTGGCCATGCGAGATCGATGATCCCCACGGAGGTACGGAGGTCGCGGAGAGTTTGAACCGCAAAGTCCACCATGCACAGAGGGTCCTCTGGCCCGGGTGCAACGCCCCGTTATGGTGCCAGCCCGTTCAGGATTGAGCTGTGACCGTCGTGGTTTCAGAAACCGCGACAAACCAGACAGTCCTTCCCGCCTGGCATGGTTCAAGGCAATGTGCTCCTCTACATCGGGTGATCGCATTGAACCTTCACGAATCTCTGTGCCCTCCGTGCCTCCGTGGTGAGTCGCGAAGCAGGAACAAGACGCTGCGGATGTTGGTCCGGGGCCGGTCGAGCAGGAGGGTGATGGCGGTCTCCTCGGCCGCGGCCAGGAGACAGAGGAATGTGGCGGCGTGGAAGGGCCAGTCGGGTCCGCCGAGGAACAGGATGATCGAGGCCGGGGCGGTGCAGCCGGAGGCGAGTTTCACCGACCAGGTGTGGTAGGCGGTGGTCTCGCCGAACCGGAGCAGGGCCACCAGTACCGGCACCGCGATACTGGCCGCCACCAGGCCCATCCAGAGTGCCTGGCGCTGCATGGTCTCCGGCCAGAGCAGCCAGGCGCCGGCGAAATAGGTGGTGAAGATGGCGAAGTCCCCCCAGCTGTCCAGCTTGTCCCCCAGTTCGCTGACCTGATGCAGCAGCCTGGCCACCGTGCCGTCGGTGTAGTCGAGGAGGAAGGCGACGACCACCACGGCGAGAAAGGCATGGCCCCGCCCCTGGAACGCCAGCAGCAGCAGTACCGGCGCCAGCAGCAGGCGCAACAGGCTCATGGCGTTGGGGATCGTCAGCCAGGCCGGCGCTCGCATCAGGCCTCCAGTTCGAAGCTGGCCCAGAGCGGGGCGTGGTCGGAGAGTTCCCGCCACGGGGCGTCGGTGAAGCAGTGTGCGCTTTCCAGCTCCAGGCCCCGGTAGTAGATCCGGTCCATGGTGAGTACCGGCCAGGCCACCGGGAAGGTCCGCGCATGGGTGCCGCGGCTCTCCTGGAAGACCTCCCGCAGCCCCAGTCGCAGGTCCAGGTGCAGGGTCGCCCGCCCGGTCCAGTCGTTGAAGTCCCCGGCCAGGACCAGCGGGGCGTCCCGGGGGATCTCGTCGAGCAGGTAACGGTTCAGAACCCGGAACTGGCGCCTCCGCTCGAAGCCGATGAGGTCGAGGTGCACGCAGACGAGGTGCAGGGGCTCCGGAAGCGAGTCCGGCCGGATGACCGCATGTACCAGACTGCGACTGGCGAAGCGCCAGCGGGCCAGGTTGAGGTCACGCACCTCCTCCAGGGGGAAGCGGCTGAGGATGGCGTTGCCGTGGTGGCCCGCCGCATAGATCGCGTGTCCCGCATAGTGATGGTGGTCCCAGCCGGCCTCGGCCAGGAACTCGGCCTGGGTGGATTCCGGCCAGGTGGCGAAGCGCATCTGCCTGGCCTCGTGGCGTCCCTGGATCTCCTGCAGGAAGAGGACGTCGGCCCCGGTCTCCAGCAGGGCCTCCCGCATCTCGTGGAGCACGAAGCGGCGATTGCCGGGGGCGAACCCCTTGTGCAGGTTGTAGGTGAGTACCTTCAGGGTGCGGGTGGCCATCGTTACAATCGCCCCATCCCTGAGGGAGAGCAGCCAATGACCGAGCTGAAGGTGCTGATGCTGATCGTGCTTGCCAACGGCATGCCGGTCATTCTACGAAATCTGCTCGGTGACCGCCTCGGCCGCCCCATCGACGGCGGCCGGCGCCTGCGCGACGGGCGTCCCCTGTTCGGCCCCGGCAAGACCTGGCGGGGGGTGGCCGGCGCCGTTGTCTCCACTACCCTCGCCGCCCCCCTGGCGGGGCTCTCTCCGGGCTTCGGCGCCCTGAGCGGACTGCTCGCCATGACCGGCGACCTGCTGGGCAGCTTCCTCAAGCGCCGGATCGGGGTGGAGCCCCACGGCCGGGCGCCGGGACTGGACCAGGTCCCGGAATCGCTGCTCCCCGCCCTGGCGGCCCACTGGCTGCTGGGACTCTCCTGGAGCGGGGTGCTGCTGGTCACCGCCCTGTTCACCGCCGGCGAGCTGCTGCTCTCGCCCCTCCTCTACCGGCTCGGCATCCGCCAGCGCCCCTGGTGAGCGGCCGGAGGCGGCACGCCGGCAGGTTGGCTATACTTTGTATCTTCGCATGAACACCTTCCGCCTCATCCCCCTCCTCCTCTGCCTCCTGCTCTGCCTCCCCACCGCCGCCGCGGAGCTGGAACTGAGCCCGCAGGAGCGCGCCTGGCTCGCCGCCCACCCGGTGATCCGGCTCGGCGTGGACCCGGGCTACGCCCCCTACTCCTTCTTCGACGAACAGGGCCGCTTCCAGGGGGTGGCCGCCGACCTGATCCACCGCTACGAGGGGCTGCTTGGGGTGCGCTTCGAGCCGGTCCCGGGGCTGAACTGGACCGGGATCCTGGAGGCCGCCAGGGCGCACCGCCTGGACGTGGTGGCGACGGTGGTCAGGCTGCCGGAACGGGAGGCCTACCTGGAGTTCACCCGCATCTACCTGCCGACCCCGCTGGTCATCATGACCCGCCGGGAGACCCCGACACTGCCGGGTGTGGAGGCGCTGGCGGGGATGAAGGTGGCCCTGGTGCGGGGCTACTCCTCCTCGGAGCAGGCGCTGCAGCGTAATCCGCGGATCGAGCCGGTCTGGGTCGAAACGCCGCTCGAGGGGCTGCGCGCGCTGGCGGGCGGACGGGCCGACGCCTATATCGGCGTGCTGGGGGTGAACACCTGGCTGATGCAGCACCACGGCCTGAGCAACCTGAAGGTCAACAGCGCCTTCGACCTGGAGCAGAACGGCCAGCGCCTGGGGGTGCGCAAGGACTGGCCGATCCTGGCCCGGCTGCTGGACCGGGCCATCGAGGCGGTCCCGCCGGCCGAACGGCAGGCCATCCTGGCGCGCTGGATCCCGGTGGAAACCGGCACCATCCCGGTGCTCGGTACCGGCCTGACGATGGAGCAGCTGCGCGCGCTGCGGGAGGCAGGTGCGCTGCGCCTCGGCTTCAACCGGCGCTTCCCGCCGCTGGTCTTCGCCGGACCGGAGGGCGACATCGACGGCATCGCCGGCGACGTGGTGCACTGGATCCGGGACCGCAGCGGGCTGGAGTTCAGACCCGTGCCGCTCGACAGCCGCCAGGCGATCCTCGAGGGGCTGCGCGGCGGGGGGCTCGACCTGGCGGTCATCGCCACCCTGGGCAATCGGGCGGAGCCCGGCCTGCGCCTGACCACCCCCTTCTACCGCAGCCACCTGACCCTCTTCTCCGCCGCCTCGCACCCCTACGACGGCAGCCTTCAGGGGCTGCGCGGCAGCCGGGTGGCGGTCCCCCGCGGCGGGCTCGCCCACCACTACCTGGAGCGGCTGCAGACGGGCACGCTGGTGGTGACAGAGGACCCCCGTGCGGCCCTCGAGGCGGTGGCCGGGGGCCGCGCCGACGTGGCCCTGATGGCCTGGGTGCTGGGGGCCCGGCTGCTGGAGCAGGGGGCGTTCCCGGATCTGCGCGCGCAGGCGGCCCTGGCCGGCGGCGAGATCGCCCTGCGCCTGGCGCTGCCCGCATCCCGCGCGGACCTGGCCACCGCCCTCGACGCCCTCCTGCGGGCCCTCCCGCCGGCGCAGCAGGCGGCCATCCTGGCGCGCCGGGTGGGAGCGACGCCGGGGCTGGAGCCTGCGGTGGTGCTGCGCTGGGCCGGACTGGCCCTGGCCCTGGTG
>RFJX01000166.1 GCA_003694425.1 Gammaproteobacteria bacterium | reverse complement strand
GAGGACCCGGTGGGTGGCGCGGGCGGAGAGGCGCAGGCGCTCGGCGGCCTCGATCAGCAGAGAACGCCCGGAGCCGTCCAGCCGGCAATGGCGGCTGACCGCGGCGGCGTCGAGGCGGGCGTTGGCCAGGCCGCAGCGTCCGATCTGGCGCTCCCGGGCCGCAACTACCCGCTCCCGCACCCTGGCGCTCGGCTCGCCCGGAGATGCCTGACCGAGCAGCTCACGATGCGGCACGGCCGGGACCTCGAGATGGATGTCGATCCGGTCGAGCAGCGGGCCGGAGAGCCGCGACCGGTAGCGGCGCACCTGGTCCGGGGTACAGCGACAGCGGCCCTCCGGGTCCCCGAGGTGGCCGCAGGGGCAGGGGTTCATCGCCGCCACCAGCTGGAACCCGGCCGGAAACTCGACCTGGCTGTGGGCGCGGGAGATGCAGACCCGGCCGGTCTCCATCGGCTCACGCAGCACTTCCAGCACCCGGCGGTCGTACTCTGGCAGCTCGTCCAGGAACAGTACCCCGTGATGGGCCAGGGAGACCTCGCCGGGCCGGGGATGGCTGCCGCCGCCGACCAGGGCGACCGCTGAGGCGGTGTGATGGGGGCTGCGGAAGGGGCGGCGGCCCCAGTCGGAGAGGTCCAGGCCGTGGCCGGTCAGGGAGCGGATGGCGTAGAGCTCCAGCGCCTCGTCCTCTTCCAGCGGCGGCAGGATCCCCGGCAGCCGGGTGGCCAGCATGGTCTTGCCGCTGCCGGGCGGACCGACCATGAGCAGGTTGTGTTCTCCGGCGGCGGCGACCTCCAGCGCCCGCCGGGCCTGCTCCTGGCCGCGGACCTCGGCCAGGTCGGGGAGCGGCCCGGGGCCCTTCGTGGGTCGTCCCGTCTGGTGAGGGGGCAGGGGGGCGCTGCCGTGGAGGTGGCCGCAGACCTGCAGCAGGTGGTCCGCGACCCGCAGGTCCAGGTCCCGGCAGAGGCCGGCCTCGACCGCGTTGCCCGCCGGCGCCAGCAGGGTGCGGCCGGAGCGGGCGCAGGCGATGGCCGCCGGCAGCAGCCCGGTCACCGGCCGCAGCGCGCCGGTCAGCGCCAGCTCACCGAGGAATTCGTACCCCCCGAGGGCGGCATCCGGCAACTGGCCGGAGGCGGCCAGGATCCCCAGGGCGATGGGCAGGTCGAAGCGCCCGCCCTCCTTGGGCAGGTCGGCCGGGGCCAGGTTGACGGTGATGCGCCGGGCCGGGAACTCCAGACCGCTGTTGATCAGGGCGGAACGGACCCGGTCCTTGCTTTCGCGCACCGCCGCCTCCGGTAGCCCGACGATGGCCAGGGCGGGCAGGCCGTTGGAGAGGTGTACCTCGACGGTGACGGGCGGGGCCTCGATGCCGAGGCGGGCGCGGGTATGGAGGGTGGCGGTGGTCATGGCATCCGTGCCGGCCTTCGCGGGTCAGTCTCCGGGTGGTGACTGCTCGGGGGGTGGTGGAGCGGCCTGTTCCAGGGCCTCGATCCGCTGCTCCAGCGCCTCCAGCTTCTCCCGGGTGCGGGCCAGCACCGCCTTCTGGACCTCGAATTCCTCGCGGGTCACCAGGTCCATGCGCGCCAGTGCCGACTGCAGCAGCGCCTCGATGTTGCGCCGGAGGTCCTCGCGCAACCGCTCCGCGCCCGGCAGCAGGCGGGTGATGCGATCACCCAGCTCCTCGATGATCTCGGGTCTGCTCATGAACCCATTGTCGCAGGGTGGATGCCACGGATTCAAGGACCGGGGGGCGTGCGGTCATTCAGTCGAGGGGGAGTGCACCCGACTGGTGCAGGGGCCGCCGGTCCTGCACTCACAGAGTGCAGGGCGCAATCGTGCCGGACCTCACTCCCGGAGCCGGCGACCCCGCCAACTACCTTGTATTGAAAGGGAAAGTGGTCTTTTCGTGCCGGGTGGCACGGTCCCTGCTGAACCGGGAGCAGAGGAACACAGCTTCGATTGATCCATCAACGACATGCACTGGGAGATGATGATGATGATGAAGAAGAGACTGTCGGGAAGCCTGGGCCTGATGCTGGCCGGTGTCTGTGCCATGCCGCTGGCGGCGGAGGATTCTCCCCATCAGTTCAGCGCCAACGTGGCCCTGACCACCGATTATCGCTTTCGCGGTATTTCGCAGACCACCGAGGACCCGGCCCTGCAGGGCGGATTCGACTACTCCTATACCCCCTTCGGCTTCTACGCCGGGGTCTGGGCCTCCAACCTGGACTTCGGTGAGGACACCACCCTGGTCAAGGACACGGCCGACCTGGAGATCGACTATTACGCCGGTTTCTCCGGCGAGTTCGCCGTCGGCAACGGGCTGGGCTGGGATGTCGGTGCCCTCTATTACTCGTATCCGGGTTCCGATACCGGGATGCTCGGTGCCGACTACGACTACTGGGAGGTCTATGGCAGCCTGAGTTACGACTTCGGCAAGGCCGCAGTGTCGGCCGGGTTCGCCTACAGCCCCGACTACTTCTTCGAATCCGGCGACTCGGTCTACTACTACGGCGAGGTGGAGGTTCCGCTACCGCACGACTTCGCCCTGGCCGGCCACGTCGGCCACCAGGAGATCGACGACAACGCCCAGTTCGGCACGCCGGACTACACCGACTGGAAGATCGGCATCTCCAGGAGCATCGGCCACTTCACCTTCGATGTCAGCTATGTCGACACCGACCTGAGCAACGGGGAGTGTTTCGGTGGCACCGACTTTTGCGATGCCACTGCCATCTTCACCGTGTCCAGCAGCTGGTAGGCGTCGTCACCTCGACCGGGGCCGGGGAGTCGCCCGGAGCGGAGTTCCGGCCCCTACCGAACATATACCGGGAGTACAGCAGACATGAAACTGGTAACAGCCATCATCAAGCCGTTCAAGCTCGACGATGCCCGCGAGGCGCTGGCGGAGGTCGGCGTGCAGGGCATCACCGTTACCGAGGTCAAGGGCTTCGGTCGCCAGAAGGGCCACACGGAACTCTACCGGGGAGCCGAATACGTGGTCGACTTCCTGCCCAAGGTGAAGCTGGAAGTGGCCGTGGCCGATGACCGGCTGGAGGCGGTCATCGAGGCCGTCATCAAGGCGACCCAGACCGGCAAGATCGGCGACGGCAAGATCTTCGTCTTCGATCTGGAGCAGGTGATCCGGATCCGCACCGGCGAGACCGGAGTCGACGCCCTGTAAGGCAACCACCCTTTGAGGAGTGATGAAGATGCAGACGAGCAAGACATTCACACACAGCAGTATCTGCAGGTGGGGTGGGGGTGCCGCGGCCCTCGCCGGACTGGCCCTCCTGCCGGGAGTGGCCCTGGCAGGCGAGGGTCTGGATTCCGGGGATACCGCCTGGATGATCACGGCCACGGCCCTGGTCCTGTTCATGACCATCCCGGGACTGTCGCTGTTCTATGCCGGCATGGTGCGGGCCAAGAACGCCCTGTCGGTGATGATGCAGTGTTTCGCCATCACCGCCTTGATGACCATCCTGTGGGTGATCGTCGGTTACAGCCTGGCCTTCGGCGAGGGAGGAGCATGGGTGGGGGACCTGAGCAAGATGTTCATGAGCGGCGTCACCGCCGATTCGCTGAGCGGGACCATCCCGGAGACGGTCTTCTCCATGTTCCAGCTCACCTTCTTCATCATCACACCGGCGCTGATCGTCGGTGCCTTCGCCGAGCGGATGAAGTTCTCCGCCATGCTCTGGTTCATGACCCTGTGGGGCCTGCTGGTCTATGCCCCGGTCTGTCACTGGGTCTGGGGCGGCGGCTGGCTCGGAGAGAAGGGTGCGCTGGATTTCGCCGGCGGCACCGTGGTGCATATCAACGCCGGCATCGCCGGTCTGGTGGCCGCCCTCGTGATCGGTCCGCGCAAGGGCTATCCCAATGTCGCCATGCGGCCGCACTCCCTGGTACTGACGCTGGTCGGTGCCGGCATGCTGTGGGTCGGGTGGTTCGGCTTCAACGCCGGCAGCGAGCTGGCGGCGGACGGAACAGCCGGCATGGCCCTGGCGGTGACCCAGATCGCCACCGCGGCGGCGGCGCTGACCTGGATGTTCATCGAGTGGTTCGCCCACGGCAAGCCCAGCGCACTGGGCATCGCCTCCGGCGCGGTCGCCGGCCTGGTGGCCATCACCCCCGCCTCCGGCTTCGTCGGCCCGATGGGGGCCCTGGCCATCGGCATTGCTTCCGGCGCAGGCTGTTACCTCTTCGCCGTGCGGGTGAAGCGGGCCATGGGCTACGACGATTCCCTGGATGCCTTCGGCGTGCACGGGATCGGCGGCATCATCGGCGCCATCCTGACGGGTGTCTTCGTCGATGCCTCCCTTGGCGGCGCCGGCCTGGCCGAGGGCGTGAGCATGGCCTCACAGCTCGGAGTACAGGTCATGGGCGTGGTCGCCACCATCGCCTACGATCTGATCCTCACCTTCATCATTCTCAAGGTGGTGGACCTGATTGTCGGTCTGCGGGTCAGCGAAGAGGAGGAGACCGAAGGCCTCGACCTGGTACTGCACGACGAGAGCGGCTACAACCTCTGACAGGGAAGCTCTCTTTCCAACAATTCTGCGGGCGCCTCTGGCGCCCGTTTTTTTCGGCTATTGGCTGTCGGCCATCGGCTATCCGATAGGTGGACTCGACACGCTGGGGGTGGACACTACGCTCCTGCCCGACAGCCGACAGCCGACAGCCGACAGCCGACAGCCGACAGCCGGCAGCCGACAGCGATGCCGATGCATCCTGAGGGCGCTGCGGCTATAATGCCCGCCGCGGCCGGGACACCAGCCGGAGTCGGGCAGTCAGACAAAGCAATGGGCCGCTGCACATTCCCGGGGGGAAAGAACAAGATGAAACTCATCGTAGCCATCATCAAACCGTTCAAGCTGGATGATGTCAGGGAGGCGCTCTCGGAGATCGGGATCCAGGGGATGACCACGACCGAGACCAAGGGTTTCGGCCGCCAGAAGGGACACACCGAGCTCTATCGCGGGGCCGAGTATGTGGTCGACTTCATGCCCAAGGTGAAGGTCGAGATCGCCGTCTCGGATGACCGGGTGGAAGAGGCGATCGAGGCGATCACCGGAGCGGCGAACACCGGCAAGATCGGCGATGGCAAGATCTTCGTCCTGCCACTGGAGCAGGTGGTGCGGATCCGCACCGGTGAGACCGGCGACGGCGCGCTGTAATCTTTCAGGACCAGAACATGAACCGGATTGACAAAGCCCTGCCGACAGGGCTGCTCCTGCTCTGCCCGCTCCCGGCAATGGCCGCCGACGGGGTCACCGACGGCGCGAGCACCGCCTGGATCCTCACCTCCACGGCCCTGGTGCTGATGATGACCCTGCCCGGGCTGGCACTGTTTTACGGTGGCCTGGTCCGGGCCAAGAATGTCCTCTCCATCCTGATGCAGTGTTTCGCCATCGCCTGTCTGGCCTCCATCCTCTGGGTGGTGGCCGGATACGGCCTTTCCTTCGGCGATGGCGGTACCGCCAATCCCCTGATCGGCGCCGGCAAGTGGTTTCTGTCCGGCATAACGGCCGCGAGCCTGGCAGGAGGGATCCCGGAGTCGGTCTACCTCATGTTCCAGATGACCTTCGCCATCATCACCCCGGCGCTGGTAATCGGCGGCTTCGCCGAGCGTATCCGTTTCGTCTCGGTGCTCGGCTTCGCCTTGTTGTGGTCCCTGCTGGTCTATTTCCCCGTATGTCACTGGGTCTGGGGCGGCGGCTGGCTGGCCGAGCGCAACGTGATGGATTTCGCCGGAGGCATCGTGGTCCATACCACGGCGGGGGTGGCGGCGCTGGTCGCCGCCCTGGTGCTGGGAAGACGCCGCGGCTTCCCGGCCACGGCCATGCCACCGCACAATCTGACCGCCACCGTAACCGGTGCCGGGCTGCTGTGGGTCGGCTGGTTCGGTTTCAACGGGGGCAGTGCGCTGAGCGCGGACGGTAGCGCCGGCATGGCCATCCTGGCGACCCATATCGCCGCCTCGGCCGGTGCCTTCACCTGGATGACGATCGAGTGGCTGCGTTTCGGCAAGCCCAGCGTCCTGGGCACGGTGACCGGACTGATCGCGGGGCTGGGCACCATCACCCCGGCGGCAGGCCATGTGGGCCCCGCGGGGGCACTCGCCATCGGGGTCCTTGCCGGTCTGGTCTGCTTCAGCGCCACCCAGTACCTCAAGCGGGTGTTGAAGATCGACGACTCCCTGGATGTCTTCCCGGTCCACGGAGTGGGAGGGATCGTCGGCAGCATCCTCACTGCCATATTCGCCTCACCCGTGCTGGGCGGGGCCGGTTATGCACAGGGGATGGACCTGGCCGGCCAGTTACAGATCCAGGTCATCGCCCTGGTCGCCACGATAATCTGGTGCGCCCTGGCCACCTTTCTGATCCTCCGCCTGCTGGACGCCACCTTCGGCCTGCGGGTCAGCCCCGACGAGGAGACCGAGGGGCTGGACGTGGTCGAGCACGAGGAGCGTGGCTACATCTTCTGAACCATTGGCCCGGTCCCTGTTCTGGTACAATGGATCCCAGCTAGGATAGAATCTCCCATCGTTACAGTCAGGGCAGATGCCGAGGTCGGATGATGTCTAGCGGTGACCCCGTCGACAAAGACATTCTCAAGCAGCTGGTCCCCCCCAGCGCGCTGAATGCGGAGAATTTCCAGGAGCTTGCGGAGAAGGCCAGGGAAGAGGAGATCCCGGCCGGGCAGGTGATCTTCAGGATCGGGGATACCGACCGCAAGACCGTCTATCTCCTGGAAGGCGAGGTGGAGCTAAAGGCCGCCGACGGTACCGTCACCCGGGTCGTGGGAGGCACCGACGCCGCCCGCCATCCACTCGGGAACCTGCAGCCCCGCAAGCATACGGCCACGGCAAAGACCCGCTGCATCATCACCCGCTTCGACAGCGACCTGCTCGACATCCTGCTCACCTGGGATCAGCTCTCCGGTATCGAGGTGAACGAAATCACCTTGTCCGAGGAGCCCTCCGGCGGTGAAGAGGTGGACTGGATGACCCGGATCCTGCAGTCGCAGGCCTTCATGCAGATCCCCCCGGCGAACATCCAGGCGATGTTCATGCGCATGCAGGAGGTTCCGGTGAAGGCGGGCGAGACCATCATTCGCCAGGGCGACGAGGGGGACTACTACTACATCATCACCCAGGGCAAGGCCAAGGTGACCCGCACCTCCAAGACCGGGGCCGAACTGCCCCTGGCGACCCTGCACGCCGGAGACGCCTTCGGTGAGGAGGCCCTGCTCTCCGAGGCCAAGCGCAACGCCAATGTCACCATGATCACCGACGGCACCCTGATGCGGCTGTCCAAGGAGGACTTCAACGAGCTGCTCAAGGAACCGATGCTCAGCTGGGTCGATTTCGAGCAGGCCGAGAAGATGGTGAACGAGGGCAAGGCCGTGTGGCTGGACGTGCGCCTGGAGAGCGAGCACCAGAACGACGGTCTGCCCGGCAGCATCAACATCCCCCTGTTCATGCTGCGGATGAAGGCCGACACCCTGGACCCCGCCAAGACCTACATCGTCTACTGCGATACCGGCCGGCGCAGCTCGGCGGCCGCCTTCCTGCTCAGCGAGCGGGGGTTCAACGTCAGCGTCCTCAAGGGGGGACTGATGGCGCGCAGCAAGGCCGCCTGAGCCACCCTTGCCGGAGGCCGATCTCTACTGCGTGATGGGGGACCCCGTCGCGCACAGCAAGTCACCCCGCATCCATACCCTCTTCGCCGCGCAGACCGGACAGGCCATCCGGTACGAGGCCAGGCGGGTACCTGCCGGTCAGCTGGCGGGCGCACTCAGGGCCTTCCGCGCGGAGGGGGGCAGGGGGTGCAACATCACCGTACCGCTGAAGGAGGAGGCCTTCAGGCTCGCCGACCACCCCACCGGCCGGGTGTTGCAGGCGCGGGCGGCAAACACCCTCTGGTTCCGGGACGGGATCCACGCCGACAACACCGACGGGATCGGCCTCCTGCGCGATCTGCGCCAGAACCTGGGCTGGGAGGTGGGCGGCATGCGGCTGCTGATCCTGGGCGCCGGCGGCGCCGTGCGCGGGATCCTCGGACCGCTGCTGGAGCAGGGACCGGAGCTGGTGGTGATCGCCAACCGCACCGTGCGCCGGGCACGGGAGCTGGCCGGGGAATTCGCCGCCTGCGGCCCGGTCGATGCCTGCGGCTTCGAGGCACTGGCCGGCCGGCGCTTCGACCTGGTCATCAACGGCACCTCGGCCAGCCTGGGAGGGGAGCTCCCTCCGCTGCCCGAAGGCCTGCTGGCCGAGGGCGCCCGCTGCTACGACCTGATGTATGCCGCCCGGCCCACCCCCTTCCTCGCCTGGGCGGCGCAGTGGGGCGCAGCGACCTCCGACGGCCTGGGCATGCTGGTGGAGCAGGCCGCCGAGTCCTTCTGCATCTGGCGTGGGGTGCGCCCTGATACCGCGCCCGTCATCGCCCTCCTGCGCCGGGAGATGGGGGGCTGATCATCACCACAGAGGCGCGGAGTACGCAGAGCTTTTTGGGTGTTTCCTCGTTCGGGCAGGATGGCCTGGATAATCTGCCGGCTTCGAGGAATGGGCTCGAATCTTTCACCTCCAGCAGAAGTCCCCGGCAATGAGTGAAAGGGGGATGCCTGACACGGCCATGTCAGCCCATTCCAATCGTGTTCCGTATTTCTCTGCGCCCTCTGCGTCTCTGTGGTGAATAACGATCAGGGACGCACCAGCTGACGCTCGACCTCATCCCGTTTCTGCCGCCCCAGAAGGGACTCGATGAGGGCGAGGGCGAAGTCCATCGCGGTGCCCGGGCCGCGTCCGGTGATGATCCTGCCGTCACACTCCACCGGGGCGTCGGTGATCTCCGTTTCCGCCGTCGACTCCAGTATCCCCGGATAACAGGTGGCCCGATGTCCCTTCAGCAGCCCCTTGTCGGCGAGGACCTTCGGTGCCGCGCAGATGGCGCCGGTGAAGCGTCCGGAATCGGCCATGCGCCTGAGCAGTTCGGCGATGCGGGGATCTTCGTTGAGATGGTCTGCGCCCGGCAGGCCGCCGGGCAGCACCACCATGTCCCACTCCTGCCGGAGGGCCTCGTCGAGCGTGGTGTCGGGGACGAGCACCACTCCGCGACTCGCCTTCACGGGCCCCGCCGTCAGGCCGGCGGTCACCACCTCGATGCCGGCCCGGCGCAGCAGGTCGATTACGGTAACGGCCTCGAGCTCTTCACAGCCTTCGGCCAGGGGGACGAGGACGCGCTTTGCCATGTCTGCCTCCTGCTCTTGTAGCGATAGAATTCCTCGAGGCTGACCAGCCTTACCCCGTGTTGCCGCAGGCGGGGCAGTTCCAGGGCCAGCACGGCCAGGGTGGCGGGCCGCGGATGGGCGATGGCCAGGGAGTGGCCATGCAGCCAGGCCCGGCGCAGCCAGCGCCGGAACTGCTCCCGGATCGCGGCCGGGTCGTCCCGGTTGTCGAGGAACACGTCGCGGGAGAGTTGCGCCAGTCCGTACTGGCGCGCGACCGTTGCGGCCACGGTCGCCGCGGTGGTCCGGCTGTCGATGAAGATCAGCCCGCCGTGGCGGCGCAGCCCCTCCATCAGCCAGTGCATCGGCATCGGCTCCCGGGTGAGGCGGCTGCCCATGTGGTTGTTGACCCCGATCACCGGTGGCAGCGCCGCCAGGTCCGCCTCCAGGGTCTGTTCGATCCGGGCCCTGTCCATGCTGCCGAGGAGGGCCCCGGGGCCGAGCAGGTGGTTGTCCCGTTCCGCCTCCATGGGCAGGTGCAGCAGGATCTCCCTGCCGAGGGCGCGGGCCTGCTCTGCCAGGGCCCTGGCATGCGGGGTGTAGGGAAGGAAGGAGTAGGCGAGCGGTCCCGGGAGTCCCAGGGCCGCCTCCCCCTCCTCCAGGCGATAGCCCATGTCGTCGATCAGCAGGGCCACGACCGGCCCCTGTGTCGCTACCGGGTCACCGGTGGCCGGTTGTGTGCCGGCCAGCAGCGCCAGGGCCAGGCAGAGGAGCCGGCTCACCGCGTCTCTGCCTGCGCCCTTTCGCCCATCAGGACCAGGGCCTTGAGAGTATTGAGCGCCTCGTACAGCTCGTTGTCACGCGTGGCGAGGGTCTCCGGGGTCTGCCGATCCTTCGCGCCGCCGTTGCCGTTGTTGGCGGGGTTCTCCAGGTGGCGGCTCAGGTCGGCCTCCTTGACCCCTGTCCCCTCGTCCTCCAGACGCTGCAGGCGGAGCCTCGGGATGATGATGTCCGGTGTGATCCCCTCGGCCTGGATGGACCGCCCGGAGGGAGTGAAATAGCGCGCGGTGGTGAGCTTGATGGCGGTGCCGTTGGTCATCGGCAGGATGGTCTGGACCGAGCCCTTGCCGAAGGTCTGGCGGCCCATGACGATGGCCCGGCGGTGGTCCTGAAGGGCGCCGGCGACGATCTCGGAGGCCGAGGCCGAGCCGCCGTTGACCAGCACCACGAGCGGTGCCCCGTGCAGCAGGTCGTCGGGTTTGGCGGTGTACTTCAGCTCGGAGTCCTCGATGCGTCCCTCGGTGTAGACGATGAGCCCTTCGTCGAGGAAGGCGTCGGCGACCTCGACCGCGGCACTGAGGACGCCGCCGGGGTTGTTCCTCAGGTCGAGGACCAGCCCCCTGAGCCTGCCGCCGCTCTTCTCCTGCAGCTGGCGCAGGGCCTTCTTCAGGTCCTCCCCGGTGCGGGACTGGAAGGTAGTGATGCGGACATAGCCGTAGCCGGGTTCCAGGGTCTCGCTGCGCACGCTCCTGACCTTGATGACGGCCCGCACCACGGTGATCCGGATCGGCTTCTCCTCCCCCTCCCGCACCACGGTCAGGGTGATCGGGGTGCCCGGTTTGCCGCGCATGAGCTTGACCGCCTCGTCCAGGGACATGCCCTTCACCGGGGTGTCGTCCAGACGGATGATCAGGTCACCCGCCCGGATCCCGGCCCGCTGGGCGGGGGTGCCGTCGATGGGGGCGATCACGCGGATGAAGCCATCCTCCATGCCGACCTCGATGCCGAGGCCGCCGAACTCCCCGCTGGTCCCCTCCTGCAGCTGCTTGAAGTCCTCCTGGTCGAGGTAGGAGGAGTGGGGGTCCAGACCCGTGAGCATCCCCCGGATGGCGTTCTCCAGCAGGGTTTCGTCGCTGACCTCCTCGACGTAGTCGCTCTTGATCTTGGCGAAGACCTCGGTGAAGGCGCGCAGCGCCTGCAACGGGACGGCTTCACCGGCGGCATTGTTCCCGTCCTCGCCGGCGATCAGGGGGCCGGCGAACAGTGCCGCGAGCAGGAGGAGCGGGAGGAGGGGGCTCCGGCGTCTCGGATTCATGGGGACGGGCTCTCCTTCGGGAGTTCGGGACGGGTTCGAAGGATACCGCCGCGACGCCGCCGGAAACAAGCTGGCGGCCGGCGGTTCAGCGCCGTGCCAGCCAGCGGGCGGGGTTGGCCGGACGCCCCTTGTGGCGGATCTCGAAATAGAGCCCGGGGGTCTCGCTGACCCCGGAATCACCGCTCTCGGCGATCACCTCGCCCCCCTTCACCCGCTCTCCGGCGCGGGTGAACAGGGCCTGGTTGTGCCCGTACAGGCTCATGTAGCCGTCGCCGTGGTCGATGATCACGAGCTGGCCCAGGTTGCGGAACCAGTCGGCGAAGACCACCCGGCCGTCGGCCACCGCCCGCACCGGTTCCCCCGGCGGCACGGAGATGAGCATCCCCTGCCAGCGCAGTGTTCCGTCCTTGCGCCGGCTGCCGAAGCTGCGGACCACCTTGCCCCGGGCAGGCCAGGGCAGCCTGCCGCGCAGCTTGCCGAAGGGTCGTGCTGGCGGGGCGCCCCTGGCGGCTTGACGCAGTTGCCCGATGAGCTGATTGAGCCGCTCCTCGTCCCGCTGCAGGAGTGCCAGGCGCTTCCCCTTGTCCTGCAGCCCCTGTTCCAGGCGGGCGATGATGGCCTTGCGGGCCCCACGGGCCTTGTCGATTGCCTCGAGCTGTCGCTGCTGCTCGCTCTCGAGCCGGCGCAGGTCCTCGCTCTCGAGCTGAAGGGCCCTCTCCACCTGCTGCAGTTCCTCGAGCTCGGCCAGCAGGGCCCGGGTGCGTTCGGTGCGATGGCGCACCAGATACTCGTGATAGATCAGATTGCGGCCCAGGGCGGCCGGGTCACGCTGGTTGAGAACGAGGCGCAGGGTGTCCTGCCCGCCGAGTGCGTAGGCCGCGCGGAGCTGGGCCGCCAGCGCCTGCCGGAAGGCCCGCAGGCGGAGCCGGTGCTCCGCCTCCCTGGCCCGCAGCGACTCGAGCGCCTGCTGCCGTTGCCCGATCCGGGTCTGCAGCTCCCGCAGCCTGCGGCGGCCCTGGTCGATGGCCGCGTCGAGCCGCTCCAGCTCCTGCCGGAGGAGTCCGACCTCCCCCTGCTCGCGCTTCAGCTCCTCCCGGACCGCCCGTATGCTTTCGCGGACCTGTTCCAGGGAGCGGGTCGCCTGCTGCAGTTCCTCCCCGGCCGCGGCCGTGGTGAAGAGTGCGGTGAGAAGGGCGAGCCCGGAAAGCCGTCTCCCGCTCTTCCTCACCCCTGGCCCCTCACCGCAACAGGCGGGAGAGCCGCAGCCGCGGAGCGACCTGCAGCCCCTCCTCGAGCCTGAACTGCGGTTCCCCGGTCATCTCCGGGGGTATCTCCAGGCCCATCAGGTCGAGCATCGTGGGGGCCACGTCGATCAGGGAGCCATAGGCACGCCGGGCCTCGGCGGGGCGCCCGACGTAGATCAGCGGCACCGGATTGGTGGTGTGGGCGGTGTGGGGCTGCCCCATCACCTTCTTGGTGGAGACGCCCCGCATCTGCTCGGCGTTGCCGTGGTCGGCGGTGATCAGCAGCTCGCCACCCACCGAGCGGGTCGCCGCGACCACCCTTCCCAGACAGCGGTCCACCGCCTCTATCGCCTTCACGGCGGCGTCGAAGTTGCCGG
>RFJX01000165.1 GCA_003694425.1 Gammaproteobacteria bacterium | reverse complement strand
GGCCGGAGGTGGAGGCGGCGCGCAGGCTCCGTATCCCCGTCATCCCGCGGGCCGAGATGCTGGCCGAGCTGATGCGTTTCCGCTACGGGATCGCGGTGGCCGGGACCCACGGCAAGACCACGACCACCAGCCTGATCGCCAGCGTCCTGGCCGAGGGAGGACTGGACCCGACCTATGTCATCGGTGGCCGCCTCAACAGCTCCAACAGCAATGCCCGTCTGGGCGAGTCGCGCTACCTGGTGGCCGAGGCAGACGAGAGCGATGCCTCCTTTCTCCACCTCAATCCGCTGATGGTGGTCCTCACCAACATCGATGCCGATCACATGGCCACCTATGACGGGGACCTCGGCCACCTGCGTCAGGCATTCATCGAGTTCATCCAGCGGGTGCCCTTCTACGGCCTGGCCGTGGTCTGTGCCGACGACCCGAACGTCCGCGCCATCATGCCGCTCGCCGGGCGCCCCCTGCGCAGCTACGGGACCGTGCCCGAGGCCGATCTGAGGGCCGTGGAGCTGCGTCAGGAGGGGGCCGTCAGCTGCTTCACCGCCTCTCAGGACGGGTACCCGGACCTCCCGCTGAGGATCACCCTCCCGGGGCGTCACAACGCCCTCAACGCCCTGGCCGCGGTGGCGGTGGGGCGCGAGCTCGGGGTGGCGGATGCGGCCATCGCCCGCGCCCTGGAGGGATTCGAGGGGATCGCCCGGCGGTTCGAGATTTACGGCGAAGGCGTCATCGCGGGGAGGCGCGTGACCCTCATCGATGACTATGGCCATCATCCGCGCGAGATCGAGGCCACCCTGGAGGCGATCCGGGAGGCCTGGCCCGGGCGGCGGCTGGTGGTGGTCTTCCAGCCCCACCGCTACAGCCGCACCCGTGACCTGTTCGAGGACTTCGCCGCGGTCCTCTCCGGGGCAGACGCCCTGGTCCTGCTGGAGGTCTATCCCGCCGGGGAGGCCCCGGTGGCGGGCGCCGACAGCCGCTCCCTGAGCCGGGCCATCCGGCTGCGCGGCAGGGTGGAGCCGCTGTTCCTGGAACAGCCGGAAGAGCTCGAGGCGCTGCTCGCCGGGGTGTTGCGGGAGGGAGACCTGCTGCTGACCCTGGGGGCCGGCAGCATCGGTGTCCTGGCCCGCCGCCTGTGGGAAGGCAGGGAGGTGCCGGAATGAACGGGCTGCGGGTCGAACGGGGACTGCGGGGGCGCCTGCTCCATGACGAACCGCTCTCCCGCCACACCAGCTGGCGGGTCGGGGGGCCGGCCGATCGCTACTACGAGCCGGCCGATCTGGAAGACCTGGCGCTGTTCCTGCGGGGACTGCCGCCGGAGGAGCCGCTGCTCTGGCTGGGTCTGGGCAGCAACCTGCTGGTGCGTGACGGCGGGGTGCGCGGGACCGTGATCGCCACCGCCGGGGTCCTGGGGGGCATGCGGATCCTGGCCGACGGCACGGTGGAGGCGGGCTGCGGCCTGGCCTGCGCCCAGCTGGCCCGGCGCTGCGCGCGGGAGGGCCGTGGCGGGCTGGAGTTCATGGCCGGGATCCCGGGAACGGTGGGCGGCGCTTTGAGGCTCAATGCCGGGGCCCACGGGGGCGAGACCTGGCAGCGTGTGATCGAGGTGGAGCTCATCGACCGCAGCGGTGAACGCCAGCGGCGGCCGGGGACCTCCTTCGAGGTGGGCTACCGCGAAGTGGCGCTCCCCCAGGGGCAGTGGTTCGTCACCGCCTGGCTGCGGACCGACCCCCGGCCAAGGGAGGAGGGAGAGGCGATGATCCGCGAGCTGCTGGCCAGGCGCGGTTCGAGCCAGCCCATGGGCAGGCCGAGTTGTGGCTCGGTATTCCGGAATCCGCCGGGCGACCATGCCGCGCGCCTGATCGAGTCCTGCGGCCTCAAGGGACTGCGCCGGGGGGGCGCCGAGGTCTCGACCCGGCATGCCAATTTCATCATCAACCGGGGCGATGCCACGGCGGCGGACATCGAGGCGCTGATCCATGAGGTGCGGCGGCGGGTGCGCGAGGGCACCGGCATTGAGCTGGTGCCGGAGGTCCACATCGTGGGCGAGGCGGGACCGGAGGTGGCGTCATGAGCCGGCCCTGGCCCGGACGGGTGGCGGTACTGATGGGCGGCGACTCGGCCGAGCGGGAGATCTCGCTGCAGAGCGGCGAGGCGGTCCTGGCCGCCCTGCTGCGCTGCGGGGTCGAGGCGGAGGCCATCGATCCGGACCCGGAGGTCTGCCGGCGGCTGCGGGAAGGGGGGTACGACCGCGTCTTCATCGCCCTGCACGGCAGGGGTGGCGAGGACGGGCAGATCCAGGGACTGCTGGAACGGCTCGGACTGCCCTACACCGGGTCCGGGGTCCTTGGCTCGGCGCTGGCGATGGACAAGCACCGGAGCAAGCTGGTGTGGCGCGCGCTGGACCTGCCCACCCCGCCCGCCAGGCTGGTGGACGAATCCAGCGACCCGCGGGAACTGGCGGCCGAACTGGGGCTGCCGCTGATGGTCAAGCCGGTCCGGGAGGGCTCCAGCATCGGGGTCGCCCGGGTGGAGAGCGTGGACGGGATCCCCCCCGCGATCGCCGCGGCCCGGGCCCTGGACCCGCTGGTCCTGGCCGAGAAATGGATCGACGGCGGCGAGTACACGGTCCCGATCCTGCGGGGGCGGGCCCTGCCGATGATCCGGCTGGAGCCGGCCCGGGCCTTCTACGACTATGTCGCCAAATACGAAGACGAGGGGACGCGTTACCACTGCCCGTGCGGCCTGGAGCCGGAAGAGGAGCGCAGGCTGCAGGCGCTGGCCCTCGAGGCCTACGCGGCCCTGGACGGAAGCGGCTGGGGGCGGGTCGACCTGATGCTCGACCATCAGGGGAGGCCCTGGCTGATCGAGGCCAACACGGTGCCGGGGATGACCGGCCATTCGCTGGTGCCGATGGCGGCGGCGGCGGCCGGGATCGGCTTCGACCGGCTGGTGCTGGATATCCTCGAGAGTTCGCGGAGGGGCGGGGAATGAGACAGGCGGCCCGCATCCGTCCCGGGGAGCCGGCCAGCCCGGGTTCCCTGCGCCGGATCCTCGGTGGTGCCGCCGGCGTGGTCCTTTCGCTGGCTCTGCTGACCGGGGCCGTCCAGGGATGGCGCTGGCTGACCGACCCGGGGACGCTGCCGATCCGGGAGGTGCGGGTGCTGGGCGAGTTCCGCCACCTCTCCCCGGCCCGGATGGAGCAGGGCGTCGCCGATCGCGCCACCGGGGGCTTCTTTGGCATCGACGTGGAGGGGATCCGCAAGGTCCTGCTGGACGAACCCTGGGTACGCGAGGTGTCGGTCCGCCGGGTCTGGCCGGACACCCTGCAGGTGACCGTTCTCGAGCAGGTTCCGGTGGCCCGCTGGGGAGAGCACGCCCTGGTCAACGACGCCGGCGAGCTGTTCCGGCCCGATCCGGCCACCATCCCCCGGCGCCTGGTGCGGCTGGAGGGCCCCAGGGGCAGTGAGCGGGAGCTCCTGGCCCGGATGCGGTATCTGGAGTCGCTGCTGCGCCCGCTCGGACTGGCGCTGGCGGAACTGGAGATGGACCGGCGCGGGGCCTGGAGCTTCCGCCTGGCACAGGGCCCGTTAGTGATGGTCGGGCGCGGGGATTTCGAGGCCCGGACGGCACGCCTGGCGCGGATCTGGACGCGGGTCCTGCGGCCGCGGGCGGCGGAGATAGAACGTATCGACCTGCGCTACGCCAACGGACTGGCGGTGCGCTACCGGCAGGGCGGGCAGGCGCTTTCCCTGCGAGACCCAAGACCCTCGAGGGGGGAGTGCTGAGCAGATGGTCAAGAGAGCGGACAAGAACCTGATCGTGGGCCTGGACATCGGTACCTCCAAGGTGGTCGCCATCGTCGGCGAGGTGACCCTGGACGGTGACATCGAGGTGGTCGGGATCGGCACCCACCCCTCGCGCGGGCTGAAGAAGGGGGTGGTGGTCAACATCGAATCGACCGTGCAGTCGATCCAGCGCGCGGTAGAGGAGGCCGAACTGATGGCCGGCTGCGAGATCCACGCCGTATTCACCGGGATCGCCGGCAGCCACATCCGCAGTCTCAATTCCCACGGGATCGTCGCCATCCGTGACAGCGAGGTGACCCAGGGGGATGTGGACCGGGTGATCGACGCCGCCCGGGCGGTGGCCATTCCGGCCGATCAGAAGGTGCTCCACATCCTGCCGCAGGAGTTCATCATCGACAACCAGGAGGGGATCCGCGAGCCAATCGGCATGTCCGGCGTGCGGCTGGAGGCCAAGGTCCACCTGGTCACCGGGGCCGTGAGCGCGGCCCAGAACATCATCAAGTGCGTGCGCCGCTGCGGCCTGGAGGTGGACGACATCATCC
>RFJX01000164.1 GCA_003694425.1 Gammaproteobacteria bacterium | reverse complement strand
TGGCAGCGGCGGCGGAGATGTCCCAGCCCATCTCCAGGTCGAGGACCACCGTCTGCCGGATGCGTCGCTCCCACTCGTAGATGCCGATCACGGTCTCTATGCGCAGGTCGTTGAGATAGACGATATCCATGAAGCCCCCTCGAGATGGTGGGCCATTGTATGCCATCCGATTGCCGGCTGCATGGGGACGGGGGGTGCGGACAGGTGTGGCGGCGGGCGTGGCAGAGGGAGGGGAAAGGGGAGATTGACGGCGGCTTGACCAGGAGACCGGGTGACGTTCAAATGGCGCCATGACGACCGGTCTCATCGCCACCCTCGCGGCCTATCTGTTCGGCTCGCTCTCCTCCGCCATCATTCTCTGCCGCCTGGCGGGGCTGCCGGACCCGCGCACGGACGGCTCGGGGAATCCCGGCGCCACGAACATGCTGCGCCTCTACGGCAAGGGGCTGGCATTCGCCACCCTGACGGGTGACCTGCTCAAGGGGCTGCTGCCCCTGCTGGCGGGACGCTGGCTGGGGGTGGACACGGGGGTCCTTGCGCTGATGGGGCTGGCCGCCTTCCTCGGCCATCTCTATCCGGTGTTCTTCTCCTTCCGCGGCGGCAAGGGGGTGGCCACCTACATCGGCGTGCTGTTCGGGCTGGACTGGCGGGCCGGCGCGGCCTTCGTCCTGGTCTGGCTGGCCATGGCCCTGGCCTTCCGCTACTCCTCGCTCTCGGCCCTGGTGGCGACGCTCATCGCCCCGGCGGCGCTCTGGTGGCTCGGGGCGCCGCTGCCGGTGGTAATGTCCTGTTCCCTGATGGCGGTGATGCTTGTCTGGCGCCACCGCAGCAACATCCGCAACCTGCTGGCGGGAAAGGAGCACCGGATCGGCAGCCGCGAGGGCGCCTGATCTCTCCGCCAGGGGCCGGGGCGCCCCGGGTCAGAAGTTGGGCTTGACCGGCGCCTCGCGAAAGCGCTTCAGGCCGTCCAGGATCTCCTGCCGGGCCGCATCGGGTCCGCTCCAGCCCTCGACCTTGACCCACTTGCCCTCTTCCAGGTCCTTGTAGTGCTCGAAGAAGTGGCTGATGCACTGCAGCTTCTCCGCGGGGAAGTCCTCCGGGGTACGGATGTGACTGAATAGCCCCGAGAGCTTGTCGACCGGAACGGCGAGGACCTTGGCGTCGTTGCCGGACTCGTCGGTCATCTGCAGCATCCCGACCGGCCGGCAGCGCACCACCGAGCCGACGATGAGGGGGATCCCGGTCACCACCAGCACGTCCACCGGGTCGCCATCCTCGGCCAGGGTATGGGGGATGTAACCGTAATTGCAGGGGTAGTGCATGGCGGTGTTGAGGAAGCGGTCCACGAACATGGCCCCGGTTTCCTTGTCCAGTTCGTACTTGACCGGTTCGCCCCGCAGCGGGATTTCGATGATTACATTTACGTCGTCCGGCGGATTGACCCCGGACCCCACGCGATCGAGATTCATGGCGCTCCCCTGAATGCTGGTGGAAACAGGGAGGCGATCATAGCACGTCCTGCTGCATTGCAACATGGGAAGGGTCCTACCTTCTGCCGGGACAATGCGGTATAAAAAGGGGCGCGCCCGGCGGACCACCCGCCGGAGCCGGCATCCAACAAGAGCAGGAGAGGGGGAATCATGTCGATGAGCACGTTCGCGCCGGTGATTCTCGGCGCCCTGGGGCTGGGTGTGGCCTGGTACATCTATGGCCTGGTGAGGAAGGCCCCGGGCGGCGAAGGCAAGGTGGCCGAGATTGCCCAGGCCATTCACGAGGGGGCGATGGTCTTCATGCGCCGCGAGTATTCCATCCTCGCCGTCTTCATGCTGGTGGTCCTGGGCCTGATCCTGATATCGGAGCTGGGCTGGCGCACGGCGCTGGCCTTCGCCATCGGTGGCCTGGCCTCCGCCACCGCCGGCTACATCGGCATGTACACGGCGACCCAGGCCAATGTACGGACCGCGGTCGCCGCCAACACCACCGGCACGGCCGGCGCCCTCTCGCTGGCCTTCTACGGCGGGTCGATCATGGGGCTGACCGTCGCCTCCATGGGGCTGCTGGGGCTGGGTTTCCTCTATCTCCTGTTCGGCGGCGATCCCGACACCGCCCACGCCATCCACGGCTTCGGCATGGGGGCCTCCTCGGTGGCCCTCTTCTCCCGCGTCGGCGGCGGCATCTACACCAAGAGCGCCGACGTCGGCGCCGACCTGGTGGGCAAGGTCGAGGCCGGGATCCCGGAGGACGACCCGCGCAACCCCGGTGTCATCGCCGACAACGTGGGCGACAACGTGGGCGACGTGGCCGGCATGGGCTCGGACATCTTCGAGTCCTACTGCGGCGCCATGATCGCCGCCATCGCGATCGCCTCCACCCTGCAGATGCACGAACTGGCGGGTCTGGCGGACGAGCGCCAGAAGCTGATGTTCCTGCCCCTGGCCCTGGCCTCCACCGGCCTCATCTGTTCCATCCTCGGCATCGTGCTGGTCCGCGTCAGTGCCGGCAGGTCCCCGGAGGTGGCGCTGCGCATCGGCACCATCGGTGCCTCCATCCTGTTCATCCTGGCCGCCTTCGGCCTGGCCGCGTTCTCAGGCGTGAGCAGCAACATCGCCTGGTCGGTGCTCGCGGGCGCCCTCGGCGGGATCATCATCGGCCTGGTCACCGAGTACTACACCTCCGGCGCGCCGGTGCGGCGCATCGCCCAGGGCGGGGAGACGGGGCCGGCCACCGTCATGATCCATGGCCTGGCGGTGGGGATGCAGTCCGTCATGGTGCCGGTCCTGACCATCTGCGGCATCATCTTCGCGACCAGCCAGCTGGCCGGGCTCTACGGGGTGGCGATCGGCGCCGTCGGCATGCTCGCCACGGTCGGCATCACCATGGCCATCGACGCCTACGGCCCGGTGGCCGACAACGCCGGCGGGATCGCGGAGATGGCCGGCATGGGCGAGGAGACCCGCAAGATCACCGACTCCCTCGACGAGCTGGGCAACACCACCGCGGCCATCGGCAAGGGCTTCGCCATCGGGGCCGCGGCCCTGGCGGCGCTCGCCATCATCAGCGCCTACATCGAGACCGTCACCCATCACAACCCCGACTTCACCCTCCATGTGAACGACCCCCGGGTGCTGATGGGGATGTTCCTGGGCGGCATCTTCCCCTTCCTGGTCAGCGCCATCACCATGACCGCGGTGGGCGACGCCGCCTTCGAGATGATCCACGAGATCCGCCGCCAGTTCCGTGAGATCCCGGGACTGCTCGAAGGCACCGGCAAGCCGGACAATGCCCGCTGCGTGGACATCGCCACCAAGGCAGCCCTCAAGCGCATGATCCCGCCGGGGGTGCTGGCGGTGGCCGCTCCCCCGGTGGTGGGCTTCCTGGTGGGGCCGGAGGCCCTGGGCGGGATGCTGGCCGGGGCGCTCATCGGCTGCGTCATGCTGGCCCTGACCATGGCCAATGCCGGCGGGGCCTGGGACAACGCCAAGAAGTACGTGGAGCGGGGCAACCTCGGCGGCAAGGGCTCCGAGGTGCACAAGGCGGCGGTGGTCGGCGATACCGTCGGCGATCCCTTCAAGGACACCTCCGGTCCCTCCATGAACATCCTTATCAACGTGATGGCGATCGTGAGCCTGGTCATCGCCCCCCTGCTGGCCTAGGAGCCTGTCCGGGTAACGATGGACCTGCTGCGAGCGTACCAGAGCGGCCCCTTTGCGCGATCCCTTTCTGCGCATGGTCTCCACCATGCTCCTCGAACGATCGCAAAAACCGCCTCGCTGTGCCACGCTCTCGCTACGGCCCCCATCACCCGGGCAGGCTCCTAGCCCGGGCGGGCCCGGCCATGGATGAGGGCCAGAAGGCGGCGGAGAGCGAGGAGCTGCGCGAGCGGCTGAACCTGCTTATGCAGGAGGCCTGGCGCAACGAGCAGGCGCTGCGGCGCTTCCAGCAGTTCGAGTTGCGGCTGATGGGCTGCACCGAGCTGCCGGAGCTACTGCATACACTCCTGTCGGGCGGCCGGGAGGTCTTCGCCTGGGAACAGGTCTGTCTCCATCTGCACGACCCCCGCTACGACCTGCGCCAGATCCTCCAGCAGTCCGGCGGCTCCGAAGCGGACCTGCCGCAGGTGAGCTTCCTCGACGAGACCGGTGCCCTGGAACGGGTGACCGCGCTGGGTTTTCTTCCCCGCCTGAGCCGCTATGACGCGCGCCGGCACGGATTCTTCCTGCTCCATCCGGGCGGAGATGTGGGCAGCATAGGCCTGGTCCCGCTCTATCACCAGGCCCGCCTTCTCGGTCTGCTGGCCCTGGGCAGCAGCTCCCCGGAGCGTTTCTCCAGCAGCGTCGCCACCGACTTTCTCCAGCACCTGGCGGCGGTCATCGGGGTCTGCATCGAGATGACCGCCAGCCGCGACAAGCTCCGCTTCCTGGGGCTGACCGACGCCCTGACCGGGGTCAACAACCGCCGTTTCTTCGATCAGCGCCTGCCCGAGGAGGTCGCCCGGGTCGCCCGCCGCGAGGAGCCCCTCTCCTGCCTGTTCATCGACATCGACCACTTCAAGCGGATCAACGACACCCACGGCCATCCGGCCGGCGACGCCGTGCTGCGCGAGGTCGCGGCCCTGATCCGGGCCCAGCTGCGGGCCTCGGACGTGGTGGCCCGCTACGGCGGGGAGGAGTTCGCGGCGCTGTTGCCGGATACCGGCATGACCCGGGCGCTGGAGGTGGCCGAGCGCATCCGCGGTTCCGTCGCCTCGGCCCCGGTGACCACCGATGCGGGGGAGGAGGTCCCGGTCACCGTCTCCATCGGCCTGGCCACCCTGGGCGGGGGGCGCGAGGCCGACCCCATGGACCTGGTGGCCGAGGCCGATCAGGCCCTCTACCGGGCCAAGGCGCAAGGCCGCAACCAGGTGGTCTGCGCCGCGGTCGACTCCTGAGGGGCCCGGCCGGGGAGACGCCGGCTCAGGCGGATGCCGTACGCCGGCCGATGCGCAACAGGCCCAGCAGTCCCCCTGCGAACAGCCAGACGGCGCCCGGGAGAGGCACCCCGGCGACGGGCTGGTACTGGTAACTGGCGGTGAGGGTCACGTCGGAGATGACGTACTTGTGGTTGATGAAGGAGAGGGGGTTGGCGGCGACATAGCTGCCCCGGTCCTCGATGGTCAGAAGCGCCTGGAAGGGCGTGTTTCCGACATAGTCCGCCAGCTCGGAGGGTGGCGGTTGCAGCTCGCTGAAGCTGTCGTCGGAGGCGGTGGGTTCCCAGATCACGCCGGTGAAGTTCTGCTGCGGCAGCACGGTGTCCACGGTCAGGGTGGGCGGGTCAGCCAGGGCGGAGAACTCGGCCACGACATAATTGCGCGGGGTGTAGGTGAAACTGCTGCCGCTGGCGAAGAAGAAGGTCGCGCCCGCCGAGAGGCTGGAATCGAGCCTCAGGGTGACCGCCTGCAGGGTCCCCAGGGCCGGATCGAAGCGATCCAGGAAGACCGTGGTCTGATCCAGTCCCTCGCTGATGTCGTCACCGAGCTGCAGATTCGCCGTCGCGACCTTCTCGATCACCGCCGCCTGCGCCGTCACCGTGGCGAACGCAAGCATCAGGGTGGCCAGGATGAGGGGCCTTTGAAACGCGTGCATGGAAAGCTCCTTTTCCCTCCGGTAGCGGAATTCTGACAGTTCGGGGGCGGAAATGCTAGGGATCGGGCCCGGCCCGCCGTGCCCCCCGCCGGACCCCGGCCAGCAGCAGGAGCACCGAGAGCATCAGCCACAGCGCCGGTGGCAGGGGCACGGAGGTGACCGCCAGGGAGTAGTTCTGGCCGTCGTTGGTGACCAGCCAGTCGAGGCCGGCGGCCAGGGCGGGGAGGTTGACGGTGTGGAAGGCGCCGAGGATCTGGGCGGCGGTGAAGATGAGGAAGCTGTCACCCGCCCCGGGGACGAAGACCGGGGCGATGCCGTCG
>RFJX01000163.1 GCA_003694425.1 Gammaproteobacteria bacterium | reverse complement strand
CTGGAGCGGGCCCTGGAGCTGCGGCCCGGCTATCCCGGCGCCCTGGCCGCCCTGGCGACGATCCGGCGGCCCCGCACGGACGACCCCCTGTGCCGGGAGATCGAGGCCGCGCTGGCGGGGGAGGGGCTGCCCCGGGAGGAGCGCGAACGGCTGCTGTTCGCGCTGGGGGCGGCCTGTGACCGCTCGGCGGAATACGACCGGGCCTTCGAGCTGTTCGATCAGGGCAACCGGCTCCACCGGGAGGCGGTGGATTACGACGCCGGGGCCTTCGAGGCGAACGTCGAGAGGATGCTGGCGGAATACGAACCGGGCCGGTGGGAGCATCTGCGGGCAGCGGACGGCGAGGCCCCGGACCCCGTCTTCATCGTCGGCATGCCCCGCTCCGGCAGCACCCTGATCGAGCAGATCCTGGCCTGTCATCCGCAGATCGGGGCCGCCGGTGAAGTCACCGCCCTGGAACAGGCCGGAGGGGGACTGGCGCGCCGTCTCTGGCTGGATCCGGCGCAGGTGGCGGGGCTCGACCGGGAGCAGGTCGCCGCCGTGGCGGCCGACTACCGCCGCAGGGTCGCGCAGGCCGCGGCCGGCCGGCCCCTGGTGACCGACAAGATGCTCTCCAACCACCGTTTCCTGCATCTGGCGGCGGCCCTGTTCCCCCGTGCCCGGGTCATCCACTGCCTGCGCGACCCCAGGGATGCCTGTTTCTCGGCCTGGACCCATCTCTTCTACCGGGCGGCCTACACCTTCGATCTGGAGGAGCTGGGCCGGACCTGGGTCGCGACCCGGCGGCTGCTGGAGTTCTGGCGCGAAGTGCTTCCGATCCCGGTGATCCCGGTCCGCTACGAGGCGCTGGTCAGCGAGCCGGAGGCGCAGGTACGGAGCCTGCTGGAGGCGCTGGGGCTGCCCTGGGACGAGCGCTGCCTGCGCTTCCACGAAAGTGACCGGGTGGTCCATACCGCCAGCACCGGCCAGGTGCGAAGGCCCCTCTATACCTCATCGGTGGGACGCTGGCGCAACTACGAGAGACACCTCGGCCCGTTGCTTGAGGCGCTCGGACCGGTGCTGTGAGGGGCTGCCCGGGCGGGCCGGTGCCGTTCAGGGGATCTGGAGTCCGCCACCCGGGATGCCGCCACCGGGGATGCCCCCACCGGGCATGCCACCGCCGGGGAGGCCGCCACCACCCTGCCCCGGAACCACGATCGAGCTGGCCTGCTCCTGCTGCAGGCGCTGCAGTTCCCGCATCGTCTCCTCCACCGCCCGTTCCGCCGCAGCGGCATATCCGGCCACCGCCTCACGCAGGCTCCCGGCCTCGATCTCGAAATTGAGCGGGAGGGTGCCGACCGGGGTCAGGATACTGGCCTGGCCCAGGAAGCGCCGCGGGCGCTCCGGGTCCTCGGCACCATCGGCGGTGACCGGGACCAGCATGCGGATGGCGCCCACCCGCTGATCGGTGTAGGTCTCCTCCCGGTAGAGATTGTCCGGGTCCATCTGCATTTCGTTGGGGGCATTCTCTGCCATGCTCGTGCTCTCCTGGGGCGTCATGGTGTGGACATAGCTTAACAGAGCGCAGCATCATGCTCCCATGTGTACCCTGATCCTGCGGCTGAAGCCGGAGTCGGACTGGCCCCTGGTCCTGGGCGGCAACCGCGACGAGCTGCGTTCCCGTCCGGCGCTGCCGCCGGGGAGACACTGGCGGGAGCATCCGGGCATCGTGGCCGGCCGTGATCTGCTGGCGGGCGGGAGCTGGCTCGGGCTCAACGACGACGGCGTGGTGGCCGTGGTCCTCAACCGGAAGGGGACCCTGGGACCGGCGCCGGGGCGGCTCAGCCGTGGGCGCCTGGTGATCGAGGCCCTCTCCTTCGGCGAGGCCGGGGAGGCGGTACAGGCCCTTGAGCGGCTGGAGCCGGAGGACTACCGCCCCTTCAACCTGGTGGTCGCCGACCGCAGCGGCGCCTGGTGGCTGCGCCACGCCGCTGACGGGGCCGGCATCGTCGCCAGGCCGGTGCCGGCCGGCCTGCACCTGCTGGCCTCCACCGAGCTGGACGACCCGGCACATCCCAGGGTCCGACGCTGGCTGGATCGCCTGCGGCGGATGCCGGAACTCGCCCGCGACCCGCCCTGCTGGCCCGCGTGGAGGGCGGTCCTGGCCTCGCGCGAGGCGGGGGGAGATCCGCTGGCGGCGATGAATCTCGACCTGGGGGATTTCGGCACCACCTCCAGCCACCTGCTGGCCCTGCCGCGGGAGGGCCGGCCCCGATTTCTCTATGCCGCGGGCCCGCCCGATCTGGCCCCCTTCGAACCGGTTCCCCTCGACCCGCCGGGAGAAATGGCCTATGATGGCGGGCAATAACTTGCAACGGCAGTACTTCTTGTACCCATCCGCTCAGCCGTGGCGGGCCGCCATACCGACCCTCCACACCCCCATTCCGGTCCGCAAGGGCCTGTTCCAACCCGACAAATTCAAGGTTCCCTGATGTACTACGGTCTCTTCCCCCTCTCTGTCTGGGGCTATGTCGCCATCGCCCTGGCGTTCACCCATCTCACCATCCTCGGTGTCACCCTCTACCTGCACCGCTGCCAGTCGCACCGCTCGCTCAGCCTGCATCCGGCGGTCAGCCATCTGTTCCGCTTCTGGCTCTGGCTCACGACGGGCATGCGGACCAAGGAGTGGGTGGCGATCCACCGCAAGCACCACGTCAAGTGCGAGACCCCCGACGATCCACACAGCCCGCAGGTGCTGGGACTGAAGAAGGTCCTGTGGCAGGGGGCCGAGCTCTATCGCCGCGCCGCCGCCGACGAACAGACCCTGCGCCGCTACGGCAAGGGCACTCCCGACGACTGGCTCGAGCGCAACCTCTATGGCCACCGGATCCGGGGGGACTGGGGAGTGGCGCTGATGCTTCTGATCGATCTCGCCTGCTTCGGCGTGGTCGGGCTCACCATCTGGGCGGTGCAGATGGCCTGGATCCCCTTCTGGGCGGCCGGCGTGATCAACGGACTCGGCCATTACTGGGGTTACCGCAACTTCGAGACCAAGGACGCGGCCACCAATCTGCTGCCCTGGGGGATCCTGGTGGGCGGCGAGGAACTGCACAACAATCATCACGCCTACCCCTACTCGGCGAAGATGTCGAACCGGTGGTGGGAGTTCGACCTGGGCTGGTTCTGGCTGCGCCTGCTCGCCCGGTTCCGTCTGGCGCGGGTCCGCCGGGTCGCTCCCAGGGTACGCCTGGAACCGGAGCGTTTCCGGATCGATGCCGATACCCTGCAGGCAGTGGTCCGCAACCGTTTCCACATCCTGAAGCTCTATGCCCGTACCGTGGTCCTGCCGGTGATCCGAAGGGAGAGCCGGCAGGCAGCCCCGCAGCAGCGGAGTCTGCTGCGCCGTTGCCGCCGCTGGCTCAGCCGCGAGGACATCAGGCTCGATTCGACGGCCAGGGAGCGGCTGCAGGAGGCACTCGCCAGCTCCGCCGCCCTGGCCACCGTCTACCGACTCAGGGAGCAGCTCAAGACCCTGTGGCAGGTGCATGGCGAGCTGCCCGAGCAGCGCCTGGCGCGGCTGCGGGAGTGGTGCCATGAGGCGGAGCAGAGCGGGATCGAGGCCCTGCGCGAGTTCTCCGCCCTGCTGCGCAGCTATACCCTGCAGGCCCATCCGCTTGCCGCCTGAGACCGGGAGCCACAGGGATGTCGCGGCGAAGGTCTGGAAATGTCGCCCCCGGGGCCACGCTGATGAGGCTGTGGCGCCGGCTCTCCCCCTGGCCCGGCGGGCGCTGGCTCTGCAGCCGCCTGATCGGCTGGCAGGTGCCCTATTCCGGCACCATCGGCGCCGTCATCGAGCAGCTCGAGCCGGGCCTCGCCCGCATCCGGCTGCGGCAGCGCCGCCGGGTGAGCAACCACCTGCAGTCGGTCCACGCAATCGCCCTGGCCAACCTGGGTGAGCTGGCCAGCGGCCTGGCGATGCTGGTCGCGCTGCCGCCGACGGTGCGCGGGATCGTCACCCACCTGGAGATCGACTATCTGAAGAAGGCCCGCGGCACCCTGCTGGCGGAGTGCCGCTGCGCGATCCCGGAGGTGCGCGAGGATATCGACCATGTCGTGGAGGCGGTGATCCGGGACAGCGCCGGTGACGAGGTGGCCCGGCTGCGCGTGCGCTGGCGCCTGGGCCCGGTGCCGGAGGCATGAGCCGCTTCGAGACACCCTTCACCCGCCAGGTCGGGATCGACCTGCCCATCATCTGCGGGGCCATGTATCCCTGCAGCAATCCCGAGCTGGTGGCGGCGGTCTCCGCCGCCGGGGGGATCGGCGTGGTCCAGCCCATCTCCCTGACCTATGTCCACGGCCACGACTTCCGCGAGGGGCTGAGGCTCATCAAGCGGCTGGCCGGCGGCAGGCCCGTCGGCATGAACGCCCTCATCGAGCAGTCCTCGCGCAAGTACCGGGAGCGGATGGAGCAGTGGGTCGATATCGCCCTGGAGGAGGGGGTGCGCTTCTTCGTCACCTCCCTGGGCAAGCCCGGCTGGGTGGTGGAGAAGGTGCACGCCGCCGGCGGCGTGGTCTATCACGACGTCACCGAGCGGCGCTGGGCGGAGAAGGGACTGGCCGAGGGCGCGGACGGCCTGATCGCGGTCAACTGCCGGGCCGGCGGCCATGCCGGCGACAGGGACGCGGTCACCCTCTACGCGGAGCTTAAGGACCTCGGCGTGCCGCTGATCTGTGCCGGCGGCATCGGCACGCCGGAGGAGCTGGTCCAGGCCCTGGAGACGGGTTACGACGGGGTCCAGATGGGCACCCGCTTCATCGCCACCACCGAGTGCCGCGCCAGCGAGGCCTACAAGCGGGCGATCCTGACGGCGAAGGCGGAGGACATCGTCCACAGCGAGCGCATCACCGGCGTGCCGGTGGCGGTGATCCGCACCCCCTGGGTGGAACGCATGGGCCTGAAGGCGGGCCCCGTCGCCCGCTTCCTGCTGCGCCATCCCCGCGGCAAGCACCTGATGCGCACCCTCTACGCCCTGCGCTCGCTCTACCAGCTCAAGCACGCCTCGCTCGACGAGCGCGGCGAGAAGGACTACTGGCAGGCCGGCAAGAGCGTCGCGGGGATCCACGAGGTCCTGCCGGTGGCCGAGGTGATGCGCCGCTTCGCCGAGGCCCTGGATGCGATCAACCGCAGAGGCGCGGAGGACGCAGAGTGAGAAGGGCTCTCGGCAGTCGGCATTCGGCTGTCGGGCAGGGTTGTTCCCTGCTCCGAGGGCGGCGCAGCTTCACCTGAAAAATCTCTGCGTCCTCCGCGCCTCTGCGG
>RFJX01000162.1 GCA_003694425.1 Gammaproteobacteria bacterium | reverse complement strand
ACCTGCGGCGAGGCCCTCTTCCTGCCCGGGGTCTGCCAGGTGCGCAATCCCAGGCTCCTGAAGGCCCTGCGTATCGCCCTGAAGAAGGAGGGGGTGGCCATCCTCGAGCAGCGGCCCGTCACCGGACTGCTCCATGACGGCCACCGGGTGCTGGGGGCGGAGACTCCCGCGGGTCCCCTTGCCGCCGAACTCGTCATCCTGGCAACCGGGGCCTGGAGCGGCCCCCTGCTTCGCCGTCTGCGGGTGGCTGCGGGACTCCGTCCGGTCCGCGGACAGATGCTTGCCTATCGGGCGAAGCCGGGACTGCTGCACTCGGTGGTGGTCAGGGACGAGCGCTATCTCGTGCCACGCGAGGACGGACTCATCCTGGCCGGCAGCACCCTGGAATATGCCGGCCTGGATTGCCGTACCACACCGCGGGCGCGGCTCGGGCTGGAGATGGCGGCGATGCGCCTGCTCCCGGCGCTGGCGGAGACCCACGTCCTGCGGCAATGGGCCGGACTCCGGCCGGGTTCCCCCCGGGGGATACCCGCCATCGGCGTCCATCCGGCCCTGGAGGGCCTCTATCTGAGCATCGGTCACTTCCGCAACGGCCTGCTGACCGCGCCCGCCTCGGCCGCCCTCCTGGGTGACCTGGTCAGCGGCAGGCCTCCCTCCATCGACCCGCGGCCATACCGGGTCGAGGTCAGCGGCAGATTGCGGTGAGGAAGGCGAATTCCTATACTTGCGGCTTCCCGACAGGAGGCAGGAACACTCCGTCCCGCACACCCGGGACCGCTGGCGCCGGGTCGCGCGCCTTCCGGATGACCACCCCCTGCCGGATCGGCCGGCGTAGCTCAGTTGGCAGAGCAACTGATTCGTAATCAGTAGGTCGGAGGTTCGAATCCTCTCGCCGGCACCACCCTCCCTTTTTGTGACCCCCTTCTCAGCGCCGGCTGTACGGTCTGCTATATTCAGATGAACCGTTACGGCAATGAGGTTGGCCCATCATGAAGAGACACGGAATCCTCGTCCTTGCCGGGATGACGCTGCTCGCTCCTGCGGCCATGGCCGCGGATGACGACTACTGCAAGTGCTGGTACAAGGGCTACGAGACGGCCATCGAATTCCCCGCCCTGGATCTGGACCCGCGCTCCGGTTCCTACCGCGACTGTGCCCGGGAGGGCAGGGGCAACCTGTTCAACGACGGGTTCCGTGCCGCCCGCGAGGGCCAGCCGGAGTTCTGCCCCCACGCGCCTCCGCCACCGCAGGCGGACAGCGACGACGGCAAGGCCTCTACTCCTCCCCCAGCCGCGCCTGAAGGGCGGATCGCTCCTCTTCCGGGATCCGGGGATTGAGCAGCCGGTTGCGCAGGTGCGCCTCTTCGACGAGGCCGTGATCGAACAGCAGGACCTTCTCTTCCGCCAGGACCCCGTCCATGAAGACCAGATTGCTCGCCGGCAGGATGCCCTCGCGGGCGATCGCCAGCGCCTCGCCGCTGATCAGGCGGTAGTGCCCGATCGGGGCCTGCAGCCTGGCCTCGGCCAGCTCCGGCGTCGCCACGGCGGATTCGTAGAGGGCGTGGACCTCCATCTTGTAGCTGACCTCGTAGGTGGGATCGGGAGACCGGCCGATGCCCCGCTCGATCTGCTCCAGCCGCCGCGGGACCAGTTCCCGCAGCGCCTGCAGGATGGCCTCGTCCCGGTCGGCAGCGGCGTAGATCTCGATGACGTCCTCGATGGTGAGCTGACCGTAGGCGTCATGGGTGAAGAGTTCGTCCCGCCGGGCACAGAGCAGGCGGTGGGAGGAGAACCCGATCACCGCCAGGATGTCGGTCAGGTCCCGGCTGACCGGATTGAAGCCCAGGCCGCAGACCAGTTCGCAGTGGCTCAGGCCGATCCAGCCCGCGATGATGTCGATGCGTTCGATGAACCCGGCATCGGGTGTGGGCGGGATGCGGTAGAAGATCCGGACCAGTTCCTCGGGGCTGCCCAGCAGCAGCTCGCGGAACGTGGCCACCTTCAGTCGTCCACCAGTTGCAGGGACTGTTCCAGCATCGCCCGCTCCTGCGCCGAGATGCCGTCGTCATCCAGCCGGCTGAGGATCAGCTCCCGCGGGATCTGGCCGCGCTGGATCAGGCGCCGCTTCTCTTCGGGCAGCACGGTGTCGCGGAAGAAGATGTCGCCGATCGGGATCAGCCGGCTGTCGACGATGATCCCCACTTCGTTGATCAGGGCCCGGAAACCGCTGTCGGTCCGGTCCAGACGTGATTCCGCGAACTCTATGGTCGCGATGCCCTGCTTGTAGATCGCCCTCACCTCGCGCTTGTAGCGGTCGATGACGAGCGAGTTGACCGTTTGCTCGATGCGCTCCTCGATGTGTTCGAGGCGGCTGATCATCAGGTACTGCATCACCTCCAGCATTTCCGGGGCCGCTGCCACCACCTCGTAGATCTTGAGCACGTTGCCGATGGTGAGCTTGTCGTAGACGTCGTCGATGAAGCGGCGGTTCCGCTCATCGGCCAGCTTCTTGTAGTCGGGATAGCCGAGCTGGCCCAGGACCTCGGGTACCTCACCGACATGGGGGTTGAAGCCCAGGGCACAGATGGTCTGGGTGAGGTTGAGGCCATGGTGGCGGCTGAAGACGGAAAGCGGGTCCCGGGAGGCGGTATCCACGCCACGCAGGGCGAGCGCCACCTTGCGGATCAGTTCCTCCGGTGGGGCCTTGAGGATATCGCTGAAGGCTGACATGGCGTTCTAATGCGGATCCATCGCTCCGGACCGGTCCCGGTCCACGGGGTCGGGGCCTGGGGCATTCTGTTCCATCTGGCTCTTCTGCAGCAAGGCGAAACTGCGTATCCAGGGGTCTCGCTGTCGCAGGGACGGGGGCAGCTCCCGCAACGCACTGCGGGCCGACTCGAGATCCGGATAGTCGCCGAGGAGGGCGAGATAGACCGTCTTGCCGCTGGGGTAGCGGCTCCTAAGCCAGGCCCGGTCGGGCAGCCCCTCGAGCCGTTCCAGCAGGGCGAGGATGGCGGCGCGGTCGGGACCGCTGGCCAGCTGCAGGGTGTAGTGACCGGCCGGGCGTCGCATGACCCAGTCGGGTCCGTGCAGGGAGCCCTCCCGGTGCGCGACGGTGGCCGTTTCGCCTCGGACCTCATCCTTCCCCTCTCCCGCGGGACTCCCGGCCGGGGTCGTCACGGCCACCTCCCCGGCAGGCGGTTCCGTGGCCGCCGCCCTCCAGCGCGCGGCCTGTTGCGGGTCACGGGGCACCCCGATCCCCTCCTCGTAGAGCGTGGCGAGGGTCTCCCGTGCCCGGGCCAGTCCCGCTTCGGCAGCCAGCCTCAGCCACATGACGGCCTCGGCCAGATTGCGCCCGGTCCCCTCGCCGCGCAGATAGGCCAGGCCGAGGTTGTAGCGGGCCTGCGGGAGTCCGCCTTCCGCGGCCTCCCGCCACCAGCGGACGGCGGCCACCGGGTCCGGAGCGGTACCCTGTCCGAGATAGTGGCGATTGCCCAGGATCAGGGCGGCGAGGGGATCGCCCGCCTCGGCGGCAAGCCGGTAGTGGGTCAGGGCCCGGGCCGGGTCGGCCGGTACCCCCAGTCCCCTTTCCAGACCAAGTCCGAGCAGGAGATGGGCCCTGGCATTTCCCTGCTCCGCCAGGCGCAGGAGCTGTTCCCGGGCGTGACCGAAGTCCTGCCGCTGCCATGTCCGCAGCGCCGCCGACAGGTCATCGGCCGCCTGGGACGGGGCTTGCAGGAGCAGGGAGAGCAGCAGCAGGGAACCGGGCAGCAGCCTCGGGTGCGCGGTCCTGAAGGCAGAGAGAAGGGAGGTGGGTCTGTCCATGAAGGAAGGTGCCCCGCACCCGCGGACCGGGCGCGGGGTCATCCCGCTCTACCAGCGGTCGTCTTCGGCGACCATCTCCTTGGCCTTGGCATAGATCTCCTCGGCGTCCAGGACCAGGTCGTTGGCGGTGAACAGCTGGCCGACACAGGCGCGATGCAGTTCCAGCTTGAGGACACCGACCCCGATGCCGCCGTAGATGATCTTGCCGTGGCGCAGCTTGGCCTTGTCCATCATGTCGATACCACCGATGCCGAGCGGGGGCGTGGCATTGGCGTCGGACATGATCTCGATGGTGGGGTTGCCGGCCCAGATCTCCTCCTTGACCAGCTCCACCCCGGCGGCGCCGCAGGCCAGGACGATCTGCGCCCCCTCGAGGGCCTTGGCGATGGTCTCGTCGTCCGCGGCCACTGCCGGTTTCATCTCGACACCGAAGCGCTCCTTCATCGCGTCACAGGCGGCCTGGGCCCGTTCCAGGGAGCGGGAGGTGAGGATCACTTCGGCCCCTTCCCGGGCCATCATGACGCCCGCCCGCTGGCCCACCGGACCGGTCCCGGCCAGGACCACGCAGCGCTTGCCCCTGACGTCGGTGGTCTTGGTGATCTGGGCCACCATGGCCGCTGCGGTGGTGTTGCTGCCGTTGCTGTCCAGCATCACCGAGACCCGGAAATTGGCGAAGAACTTCTTCTGCACCGCGGTCAGCAGGTCCTGGCCGGCGACCAGATTGGAGCCGGAGATGAACAGGGCGGTGT
>RFJX01000161.1 GCA_003694425.1 Gammaproteobacteria bacterium | reverse complement strand
CGGCCGCGCCGGTGATGTCCACCGCACCGATGACTCGGTCCCCGCCGGGCTCACGCACCGGGGCGCCATAGCAGACCCAGGGCTGCCATCCCCGGCAGTAGTGTTCGGTCCCGAAGACCATCTCGGGCCGTCCCAGGCTCAGAGGCGTGCCGATACCGTTGGGGCCCACGACGCGTTCGTCCCACAGCGCCCCGGGGGTGAAATTGATTGCGTCCAGCGCGTCGCGGATCTCCTGATGGCCGACGGAACAGAGCAGTCGCCCCTCGGCGTCGCCCAGCACGATCACATGGCCGGTACCTGCCACCATCGGGGCGTAATGGGCGAGGATGCGGCGACCGCAACGGGCGAGCAGATCGGATTCGAGCAGTTGTTCCAGACGCTCCGGATCCAGCGCCAGGGGCGCGCGCTCCGTCTCCGGCGCGATGCCGAGCTGGCGGCATTCCTGCCAGCGGCTGGCGATGACCGGGCGCAGTTCGGTCCCCGGTTTCAGGTCTCCCGAGGTGACAAAGGCCTCCCAGGAGCGGCCGATGCGCGAAATCGACGCGCCGGGATTGGCGAGCAGTTCGATGCCCTGGGGGCTCAGATGGACGGTGTTTTCAGGCCATTCCGTACGGTTCACCGTTACAACTCACTCCTCCCGGTCGAGGTCCGGGAAGTGTTCCAGCCACATGGCGTTGATGATGCCGAAGGCGCAGGCCAGCAATACGCCGAGGATCCAGGTGAAATACCACATCTCAGCTACCTCAGTACAGGTTGTGGCGGTTCTCCTGAACCACCTGGGTGTCGATGCGTCCCCACATCACCCGGTATACCCAACTGGTATAGAGGACGATGAGCGGCAGGAACAGGACCGTGGCGAAGAACATCAGTTCCAGGGTCCGGTGGCTGGAGACCGCGTCCCACAGGGTCAGGCTGTGCGAGGGGTGACTGCTGGAGGGCATCACGAAGGGGAACATCGAGAGCCCGGCCGTCAGCAGGGTACCCGTGACCGCGGCCGCGCTGGTTAGAAAGGCGGCCCCCGGCCGGTCGAAGCGGGAAAAGAGGATGGTCAGCAGGGCGCCCAGGAAGCCCGCCGCCGGGGCGGCCATGGCCCAGGGATGGGTCCGGTAGATGTCCAGCCAGGCACCGCTGGCGCGCGTCACGCTCTTGGCCAGGGGACCGAAGCTGGTGCCCGGATCGGGCATCCCGGTAACGCGATAGCCTTCGATGCCGAAGGAGACCCACAGGCCCGCCAGGGCGAAGGCGACGAGATAGAGCAGCGCCGCCCAGGTCGCCGCGATGCGGCAGCGTTCGTAGACCGCGCCACCGGTGCGCAACTGCAGATAGATCGCGCCGTGCATCGCGAGCAGGGCGACGCTCACGACCCCCGCCAGCAGGCCGAAGGGATTGAGCAGGGCGAAGAAGCTCCCTTCGTAGTAGCTGCGCATGTCGGGATCGAAGTGGAACGGCACCCCCTGCAGCAGATTGCCGAAGGCGACGCCGAAGACCAGCGCCGGCACGAAGCCGCCGGCGAACAGACCCCAGTCCCAGAAGGTGCGCCAGCGCGGATCTTCCAGCTTGTTCCGGTATTCGAAGCCGACCGGGCGGAAGAACAGGGCGAACAGCACCAGCAGCATGGCCACGTAGAAGCCGGAGAAGGAGGCGGCATAGACCAGCGGCCAGGCGGCGAACAGCGCCCCGCCGGCGGTGATGAGCCAGACCTGGTTGCCGTCCCAGGTCGGCCCCACGGCGTTGATGGCCACCCGCCGTTCCTCGTCGCTGCGGGCGACGAAGGGCAGGAGCATCCCCATGCCGAGGTCGAAACCGTCGGTCAGGGCGAAGCCGATCAGCAACACCGCCATGAAGCACCACCAGATGATCTTCAGCGTTTCGTAGTCGAGCAGCATCTTCTCACTCCATCCGCTGTGCCGGCTGGACGGCGAGTCCGCCGCCGGTGGCCCGTTCGAAATGATAGCGGCCGGTATGCAGGGCGCTGGGGCCGAGCCTCGCATACTTGAACATCAGATAGAGCTCCACGACGAGCAGCCCGGTATAGAAGAACAGGAAACCGCCAAGGCTGAACCAGAGCTCGCCGGTACTGCGGCTGGAGGCGCTCAGGTGGGTCGGCAACACGCCGGCGATGGTCCACGGCTGGCGCCCCATCTCCGCGACGATCCAGCCGAATTCGCAGGCCAGCCATGCCAGCGGCATCCCGTACAGGGCCAGGCGCAGGAGCCAGCGGTGATTGAATTCGCGCCGCGCGCAGTACCAGAAGGCCATGGCGAAGATGAACAGCATCAGGAAGCCCGATCCGACCATGGCCCGGAAGGACCAGAACAGGGTGGCGACATGGGGTACGGTATCCAGCGCGGCCCGGTCCACATCCTCCGCCGTGGCCAGTGATGGGTCCTCGACATAACGCTTCAGGAGCAGGCCATAGCCCAGGTTCTCCGCGTGCTGGTCGAAGGCCGCCATGGTCTCGGGACTGCGGTCGCCCGCGCGGATCCGCTGCAGCAGTTGCCAGGCGATCATGCCGCTGCGGATCCGCAGCCAGTTCTCCTCCACCAGCTCCTTGATGCCCTTGACCGGTTCATCCAGCGAACGGGTCGCGATCAGGCCCAGCACCCAGGGGACCTTGACCGCCATCCGTGTTACCTGCGCCTCCTGGTCCGGAAAGCCGACGAGGGTGAAGGCGGCCGGCGGCTCCTCGGTCTCCCACTCCGCCTCGATGGCGGCCAGCTTCATCTCCTGGGCCTCGCCGGTGGTGTAGCCGCTCTCGTCACCGAGCACGATTACCGAGAGGACCGAGGCCAGGCCGAAACCGGCCGCCACCGCGAAGGAACGGCGGGCAAAGGGCAGGTCCCTCCCCTTGAGCAGGTACCAGGAGCTGATCCCCAGCACGAACAGGGCCCCGGTCACATAGCCGGCCGAGACGGTGTGCACGAACTTGACCTGGGCCACCGGATTGAAGATGAGATCGGCGAAGCTGGAGAGCTCCATGCGCATGGTGTCGAGGTTGAATTCGGCCCCGACCGGGTTCTGCATCCAGCCGTTGGCGATCAGGATCCAGAGGGCGGAGAGGTTGGAGCCCAGGGCCACCAGAAAGGTCACCAGCAGGTGCTGAACCTTCGACAGCCGGTCCCAGCCGAAGAAGAACAGGCCGACGAAGGTCGATTCGAGGAAGAAGGCCATCAGCCCCTCGATGGCGAGGGGGGTGCCGAAGACGTCGCCCACGTAGTGGGAGTAGTAGGCCCAGTTGGTGCCGAACTGGAATTCCATGGTGATGCCGGTGGTCACCCCCATGGCGAAGTTGATCCCGAACAGCTTGCCCCAGAAGCGCACCATGTCCCGGTACACCTCCTTGCCGGTCATAACGTAGACCGACTCCATGATGAAGAGCATCCAGGACAGGCCCAGGGTGAGCGGGACGAAGAGGAAGTGATACAGCGCGGTGGCGGCGAACTGCAGCCGGGAGAGGTCGACCACTATCTCGGATATCACTTGAAATATACCTTATAACCGATTGTCAATAAAGGATATGTTCTGACACGTCCGTGCCTGAGATATGTTCGCCCACCGGCTCGCTGAAGAACAGGTACCAGATGCCGGCCAGCACCGCGAGCTTGACCAGCAGGACCACGGTGATCTCCTTCCACAACGGCCGGGGCGGAGCCGTCTGCGCTTCGTGGTCGATGGCGGCGGTGCTTCTCTGCGGCATCTCGTGCTGGATCTCTCGCGGTTCGCCCGTCTGCCTGAGGGTTAAACTTGTTGCCGGAATGGACGATGATGTATGTGGGTGCAGTTGAACGCCCCTTTCGCCCGGGAGGCCACGCCATGCAGGTCCCGTACAGGATTCATTATCAGTGCTGCCCCGGGACAGGGCAAGCATGAATCCGCTGATCCCCCTGTTCCTCTGCCTCGTCCTGCTGCCGGCGGGCTCTGCCCAGGCCCAGCGGCGCATCGTGGTGAAGGGACTGCTTCCGGGGATGGCCGTGGTCAGCCTCGACGGGCGGGAGGTGGTGCTGAAGAAGGGGCAGAAGGCGGTAGAGGGCTTGAGGCTCATCGATGCCGACAGCAGGAAGGCCGTCATCGAGGTGGACGGCATCCGCGGCACCTATCGCCTCAATGAACAGATCGGCGGCGGCTTCACCCCCGCTCCGGAGAAGGCCCGGGTCCGCGTCTGGCCCGACGCCAGCGGGATGTACATGGTCAGCGGCAGCATCAACGGCTTCCCGGTCGATTTCCTGGTGGATACCGGTGCCACCCTGATCGCGATGAACGAGGCGCAGGCCCGGCGGCTGGGCATCGACTACAAGCTGGAGGGCAAGCCGGGCCACACCAGTACCGCCTCCGGGATTGCCCAGACCTGGTACGTGGTCCTGCGGGAGGTCCGGGTCGGAGATATCCGCCTGGAGAACGTCCCGGCGGCGGTCATCAAGGGCTCACACCCGAGCGAGGTGCTGCTGGGCAACTCCTTCCTCAACCGGCTGAAGATGGAGCGTCACGGCCAGGCCCTGGAACTCATTCAGCGGTGAGCAGCCGGTCGCGCGGGGCAGGCAGCCGGAGCAGCCTGGCCGAACCGAAGAGGAGCGCGGTGCAGAGCAGGGTCCCCAGCAGGGTGTAGTGGAAGAAGGGAACGGCCATCGCGTAACAGCTCAGCAGGCCCGCCGGATCGCGCGGGTACAGCCCCGAGAGGAGCCAGACCCCGAAATTGGAGATCAGGAAGAAGGCGGCCGAGGCGGCGAGGGCCGCCAGTACGATCCGGATGCCCCCTGCCCTTTCCTGCAGCAGGAAACCGATGAGGGCCGAGGCAGCGACTCCCGCATAGACGAATACCACGGTGGCATGCAGGCCCAGCACCAGGTCACTGGCCAGCATCGCCCCCAGCGGTACCGCCAGGGCGAGGCGGCGGTCGGCCAGCATGGCTCCCGAGAAGAGCCCCATCGCCAGGATCGGGGTGAAATTCGGTGGATGCGGCAGCAGCCGGGATGCGGCCGCCAGCAGGATCAGCCCGATGACGATGCCGGTTCTGGAGTGACGCATGCCGGTTTCTCCTTGCACGTTGATGAATGGGCCACGGCCCCGTGAACGGCTCCGATTCTAATCGACTGCTGCCGCACTCGCCATATTCACCGGCGGATACGCCGGCTCAATCCGCCCCGCCGCGCCTCCAGCAGGGCTCCTTCAGCCCCGCCTCCCGGTTGAGCGCCCTTGCGACCACGAACAGCAGATCGGAGAGCCGGTTGAGATAGCGCAGTGCGGCGGGATTGAGCGGCTCCTCCCCGTCGAGCCGCCAGAGCGCCCGTTCGGCCCGGCGGCAGACGGCCCGCGCGACATGGGCCCGGGCCGCCTGCGGGCATCCCCCGGGCAGCACGAACTCCCGCAGCGGCGGCAGTCCGGCATTGAGCGCCTCCAGCGCCCTCTCCAGCGACTCCACCGCCGGGTCCCCCAGCACCGCCGTCCCGGGCAGGGCCAGTTCACCGCCCAGGTCGAAGAGCCGGTGCTGGATGGGGTCAAGCTCGCACCGGATCGCATCCGGGAGACCGTGCGCCAGCAGCAGGCCGAGCTGCGCGTTGAGCTCGTCCACCGCCCCAATCGCCTCGATCCGCAGACCGCCCTTGTCCACCCGGCTGCCGTCGGCGAGCCCGGTCTGCCCGCTGTCGCCGGTCCGGGTGACCACCTTGCTGATCCGCTTGCCCATCAGGGCAAAGCATAGTCCAGATAGAGGCTCAGGGTCCGCTCCGGCATCGGGTAGAAGCCGGTCTCGAAGCTGAAGGTGGAGGCGCGGAAGGTGCGGGCGGCGAAATCGCTGTACTCCCTGTCCAGCAGGTTGTCGACCCGCACCCCGCCGCGCAGCGACCGCCAGCGGTAGTCGGCGTGCAGGTTGACCACGGCATATCCCGGCAGGCGGGCGGAGTCGTTGGCCATGTCCCCGGCGGCGAAGCGGTCGCCGATCGCCAGCAGCTCCCCCCGCAGGCCCAGTGCCGGCGTAGCCTGCCAGCCGGCATCGATGCGGAGCTGATGCCGGGCCACCAGGGGCACGCGCCGGCCGGCGAAGGTGCCGCTCCGGAACTCCGCGTCGATGTAGTTGTAGCGCATGGAGAGGGAGGCCGGACCCAGGCTGAGGTCCCCCTCCACGATCGCGCCGGTGCGCATGGTCGGATCGAGATTGGTGTTGCAGCAGAAACCGAATCCCAGCGACGGATCGAAGTCGATCTCGTTGTCGAGTTTCAGCCGGTAGCCCAGGACCTTGAGGCGCCGTCCCGACCCGGTCCACTCCAGCCCCGTCTCCACCGACCATCCCGTCTGGGTCTTCAGTCCCTTCACTCCGGCGGCGGTGTTGGTCTGCTCGTCCACCAGCGGAAAGCGGTAATTGCCGTCGCGACGCAGGAAGAGGCGCCAGGCGGGTGCCGGGGTCCAGCTCAGGCCGATGCTGCCCGCGAACTGCTGGTCATCCGCCCGGAGCCCGGCGGGGAAGGCGAAGCTGTCGAAGAGATCGTTGCGGACCCAGGCCTTGCGCATGCCGCCGGTCAGGCTCATGGCCTCCGTCAGCGGCAACACGACCTGGAGATAGGCGCTGTAGCTGGTCTGGGCGTTGGTCTGCAGGCCGAAGGCGGAGGTGAGCCGGTAGTCGTGGCTCTCGATGTCGCCGCCGGCGGTCAGCAGCAGGTCGCCGCTGCCCAGGCGCCGGCGGCCGACCAGCCTGGGGTTGAAACTGCGGTCGACGCGCCGCTGGCGCAGGGCGAAGCCGGTCAGGAGGGCCCCGGTTTCCACCCGCCGGTGGGTGAATTCGGCCAGCAGGCGCCAGTCCGGGAACAGCTCCTGATCGAGCCCCGCCCGGCTGTTCCAGGTCCGGGTGTCGTTGAAGTCGCCGGGATGGGTGCTCTGGCGCCGGTCGGCGGCGAGTTCGTCGGCGAACAGCCCGCCGGGAAGCTCCAGGTCCTCCACCGCCTGGTAGTGCTCCAGGAAGATCACCCCGCTGGCATGCTCCCAGTCCGCCCGCACCCTGCCGTTGTAGTAGCGGAGCTGGTTGTTCTCCCGGTAGTTGTCGGACCAGCGCCGCTCCAGGGAGAGGCGCAGGCCCAGGCCGTTGTCCAGGCGCCGGCCGGCGTACAGCCGCTGCACCTGACGGTCGTGGCTGCCCAGCTCGAGCTGGACCTCGCCCTCCGCCCCCCGCGGACGCCGGGTGATGATGTTGATCACCCCGCCGACCGCCTGGTCGCCGAACAGGGTGCCCGCGCTGCCCTGGATGATCTCGATGCGCTCGATGTCCTGGAGCGAGACGACGTTCAGATCCGGGGCGCGCAGATCGGTGTTGTTGAGGCGCCGCCCGTCGACGAGGATGAGGGTGTTGGCCGCGGCGTTGGCGCCGAACCCGCGCATGCTGACGATGGCACGGCTGCCGTCTCCGGTCTGGTCCGAGACCTGGACCCCGCCCTGGCCGCGCAGCAGGTCGCCGAGGTGGCGGGCGCCGCTGCGTTCGATCTCCTCGCGGTCGATCACGTCGATGCTGGCGGCGGTGGCCACCCCGTGGAGTTCGAAGCGGGTGGCGCTGACCACCAGGGGTTCGAGCTGATCGGCGCAGGCGGTACTACAGACGAGGAGGCCGAGCCCCCCCAGAATGGATAGAGCCTTCATGGATGTGCATCTCCGTCCCGGGTGCATCCCCGCACCCATGTTGCGGATGACAGTTACTCCGCGCAGAAATGCCGCGCGGGCAGCTGCCGCGACGCGCACAGGCCGGTCTCCGGGCTCGCGAGGGGTGTCTTGCCGGGGACACCGGCCGTACCGCCTTCCCACATCTGGCGATGCAGTGGCTTCCTGGTACGGCTCGACTCGCCTACCGTTGCGGGGGCAGCGCCGGCCTTGTCGCTGGTGGCGACTCACCGGACTTCCCGTTTCACCCCGGCCATGGCCGGGGCACCTGCGGCGCGCCCATGGTATCGGCCACGGGCCCGATGTCAACCTCCCCCTCCATCATGAAGCCGGCAAGGAACGACATGAAATATTCTCAAGCAGATTCAATTTATTATGATTTGAATGTTGGTTAAGATGTCCGGTCTCATACTCCGGGACCGCACGCAATGACCACCAGCGACATCCATCGGGCACGCGAGACGCGCATCGGGCGCCTGCCGGGGCTGCTCGCCGAGCGCATCCTCTTCCTCGACGGCGCCATGGGCACCATGATCCAGTCCTACCGGCTGGAGGAGGCGGACTACCGCGGCGAGCTGCTGGCCGATCACCCGCAGGACCTGAAGGGCAACAACGACCTGCTCTCGCTGACCCGGCCGGACGTCATCAGGGCCATCCACCGGGCCTATTTCGAGGCCGGCTGCGACATCGTCGAGACCAATACCTTCAACGCCACCGCCATCGCCCAGGCCGACTACGCCTGCGAGTACCTGGTCCACGAGCTGAATCTCCACGGCGCCCGCCTCGCCCGGGAGGCGGCGGACGAATTCGAGACCACCGACGGCCGGCCCCGTTACGTCGCCGGCGTGCTGGGTCCGACCAACCGCACCGCCTCCATCTCCCCGGACGTCAACAACCCGGGCTTTCGCAACGTCCACTACGACGAGCTGGTGGCAGCCTATACCGAGGCCCTGCACGGGCTGGTCGAGGGTGGTGCCGATCTGGTCCTGGTCGAGACGGTGTTCGACACCCTCAACGCCAAGGCCGCCCTGTTCGCCATCGACCGCTACTTCGAGGAACACGGCATCCGGCTGCCGGTGATGATCTCGGGCACCATCACCGACGCCTCCGGCCGCACCCTCACCGGCCAGACCCCCGAGGCCTTCTGGAACTCGCTCAACCACTGTCAGCCCCTATCCTTCGGCCTCAACTGCGCCCTGGGGGCGAGGGAGCTTCGGCCCCACATCGAGGAGATCGCGCAGGTGGCCGACTGCTTCGTCAGCGCCCACCCCAATGCCGGGCTGCCGAACGAGTTCGGCGAGTACGACGAGACCCCGGAGGCGATGGCCGCCACCCTGCGCGAATTCGCCGAGAGCGGCCTGGTCAACATCGTCGGCGGCTGCTGCGGGACCACCCCGGAGCACATCCGCGCCATCGTCGGGGCG
>RFJX01000160.1 GCA_003694425.1 Gammaproteobacteria bacterium | reverse complement strand
GGCCAGGATCATCCTGGGCCCGGAGATGAGCATCCAGGCCCCTCCCAACCTCTCCCCCGGGGCACTGGAGCGCCTGGTGGCGGCCGGGATCAACGACTGGGGCGGCGTCTCCCCCGTCACCCCCGACCACGTCAATCCCGAGGCCGCCTGGCCCCACCTGGAGCTGCTGCGCGATGCGACCGCACGGGCGGGCAAGCAGCTGGTCGCCCGCCTGCCCCTCTATCCCCGGTATGTGGAAGGACTGCGGGAGTGGGTGGACCCGGGCCTGCACCGGCTGGTCCTGGAGCGGGTCGACGCCACCGGCTTCGCCCGCACCGATGACTGGCATCCAGGTGACCGCGAGGCGCCGCTGCCACGGCCAGCGGGCCGGGCCGTTTGTTCCGCGGGAACAGGCCTGATGCGGGTGATCGACAAGGCCCGCTCCGGGCGGCGGCTGGAGGAAGGGGAGATCCTGCTGCTCTTCTCCAGCAGGGGCGGCGATTTCGAACGGGTCTGCCAGGCGGCCGACGAGCTGCGCCAGGAGGTCAACGGCGACCGGGTGAGCTATGTCGTCAACCGGAACATCAACTACACCAACATCTGCTATTTCGGCTGCCGTTTCTGCGCCTTTTCCAAGGGGCGGGTGCGGGAGAACCTGCGCGAGCGCGGCTATCTGCTGAGCCTGGAGGAGATCCGCAGGCGGGTCCGGGAGGCCCGGGCACGCGGGGCCACCGAGGTCTGTCTGCAGGGCGGGATCCACCCCGACTTCACCGGCGAGACCTATCTGCAGATCACCCGTGCGGTCCGCAAGGCCGATCCGGATATCCACATCCACGCCTTCTCGCCCCTGGAGGTGTCTCACGGGGCGCAGACGCTGGGGCTCCCGGTCGGTGAATTCCTGGGTGAGCTGAAGCGGGCGGGGCTGGGGACCCTGCCGGGGACCGCCGCGGAGATCCTGGACGACGAGATCCGCTCGGTCATCTGTCCGGACAAGCTGGATACCCGCGAGTGGCTGCAGGTGGTGCGGGCGGCCCATGAGGCCGGCCTGAATACCACGGCGACCATCATGTTCGGCCATGTGGAATCGCCGCGGCACTGGGCGCGCCACCTGCTGCGGGTCCGGGACCTCCAGGCGGAGACCGGCGGCTTCACCGAATTCGTGCCCCTGCCCTATGTCCACATGCAGGCCCCGCTGAGCCTGAAGGGTCTGGCCCGGCCAGGTCCCACCTATCGCGAGACGGTCCTGATGCACGCCGTTGCCCGGCTGGTCCTGCACCCGCTGATCGTCAATATCCAGGCCTCGTGGGTGAAGCTGGGCCCGGAGGTCCTGAAGAGCTGTCTCTCGGCCGGGGTGAACGACCTGGGCGGGACCCTGATGAACGAGAGCATCAGCCGCGCCGCGGGGGCCGGGTTCGGCCAGGAGCTGCCGCCGGAGCAGATCTGCGCCATCGTCCGGCAGGCCGGCCGCCGGCCGGTTCAGCGGAACACCCTCTATGGAGAGGTGGACGGCGACCGGCGCAATATCGCCTGATACCAGGCTGCACCAGGAGAGTTGCACATGAGCGAGCCGACCCTGCAAGAGGCGCTGGCGCGGGCCCGGGTCTATGACCTGGGCCAGCCCTACTGGAACGGGATGCCGGTACACCCCTTCGATCCCCCGTTCCAGTCCTATCTCTACCGATACCATGAGTATGTCCGCAAGAGCTTCGACGAGATGGGGATCGAGCCGGGCTTTTCCGATGCCATCAGCATCATGATCACCTCCAACCACGCCGGCACCCACTTCGACCTGCCGATCCACATGTCGCAGGACAACCGGGTGATGGGGATCGACGTGACTCCCTATCAGCGGGATACCGGGTTCAAGGACCTGCCCGAGCCGCTGCACAGCCTGGAGCAGGTGCCGCCGCTGGTATTGCGGGCGGTCCTGCTGGATGTTGCCGCCTTCAGGAACGAGGAGGTCCTGCCGGAGCGCCATCCCATCACGCCGGAGGAGCTGGAGGGCTGCGCGGAGCAGGCGGGCGGGATCCGGGAGGGTGACTGCGTCCTGATCCGGACCGGCTACGGCCGCTATTTCGAGACCGATCGGGACATCTACCTCAACCGCTGGGCCGGCCTCGGCGACGCGGCCGCGCACTGGCTGGCCGGGCGCGGGCCGCGCCTCGTCGGCATCGACAATCTCTCCCTCGGGGTACCGGCCCCCTTTGCCAGCCACCGGATCATCCTGGTGGAGAAGGGCATCTACGTGATGAAGAGTCTGAATCTGGAAGCGCTCGCGGCGGATGGCTGCACGCACTCCACGGTCATCGTCCTCCCGCTGCCGATCCGGGGCGGCGAGGCCTCACTGGTACGCCCTATCGCCCTGGTCTGAACGGGGCGGTGCCCTGCCGTTCGGCTGCACGCCCTGGGCCGGACCCGGGGTCCCGGCGGGGCCACCGCCCGTAACGATCTGTTCAGGAAAAGGATCTTCACCCGCCACCCGGGCGAGACCCGGGCCGCAACGGTGCCCGGGGAGGCGGCGCTTGCAGACAAGTCATGGTGCACTACCAGTCAAGAAAGACCGGTGCGGCCCGACTACCATCTTCCGGGTACATCCTGCGGCTCCGAGCCAATCCGAGGTCGGATGAAGATGACGAAGACGTATCAGATCCCGGCAGACAAGGTCTGGACCAGCCCTCTCAACGAGCGCGAGGAGATCCTCTCGGCCTTCAGCCGCGACCGCCCGGTACGCTTCTACGACACCACCCTGCGGGATGGTGAACAGGCGGTCGGGGTCTGCTTCAGCCCGGAAGAGAAGTACCGGATCGCCTGCCTGCTCTCGGAAATGGGGGTCTCGCGGATCGAGTCGGGCTTCCCGCGGGTCTCGGAGGAGGACACGCAGGCGGTCAGGCGGATCCTCGCCGCCGGACTGGACGCCGAGATCTGGGGTTTCTCGCGCTGTGTCCGGGCGGACATCGATGCCCATCTCGAACTCGGTACCGAGAACCTGCTCATCGAGATCTCCACCAGCGATCTGAAGATGTCGGCCTACGGCTTCAGTCGCGAACAGGTCCTGGAGAAGGTCCAGGCCGCGGTCGAGCATGCCAGGGGCAACGGCATGAAGCAGGTCAATTTCTTCGCCGTGGACGCCACCCGCTCGGACCTGGCTTTTCTGCGCCGGGTCTACGAGACCGCGCTGGCCGCCGGTGCGGACGAGGTCTCGCTGGTCGATACCATCGGCGCCTGCTCCCCGGAGGCGGTGGAGTGGCTGGTGCGCGAGGTGAGGTCCTGGATCGGGCAGGTGCCGCTCCACTGGCACGGCCACAACGACTTCGGCCTGGCCACCGCCTCGGCGGTGGCGGCGGTGCGCGGGGGTGCCGACTGGATCCAGGCCACGGTCAACGGCATGGGCGAACGGGCAGGCAATGCGGACATTGCCGAGGTCGCGCTGGCCCTGAGCTGCCTTTACCGGGTGCCGGTGGCGCTCGACCTCTCCCGCGCCAGAGAGGTCTCGCAGTACGTGCAGCAGGCGGGCGGCTACAGCCTCGAGGGCTGGAAACCGGTGGTGGGTGAATATCTCTTTACCCGCGAGAGCGGGGCGGTCGCCACCCAGTTCCACCTCCCCGAGGCGATCGAGCCCTATGCCGCGGAGATCGTCGGCGCGCCGCGCCGCATCGTCCTCGGCAAGAAGAGCGGACTGGCCAGCATCGACCTCAAGGCCGCCGAGCTCGGGCTCGAGGTCCCGGAGGGGGCGAGGGAGGCGATCCTGGCCGAGGTCAAGCGGCGCTCGGTGGAGAAATCGGGGCTGATCTCCGACGAGGAATTCCGGCAGATCGTGGAGGCCCATCGCTGAGATGGGCGGGGGGGGCGAAATCAGACGGGTCTGCGTGGTCGGTGCCGGCGCCATCGGCAGCCTGTTCGCCGGTCACCTCGGCTGCATCGTCGAGACCTCGGTCCTGACGCGGCGCGAGGAACATGCCCGGGCGCTGGTCCGGGAGGGGCTGAGGGTGTCCGGCAAGTCCGAACTCCACGCCCGGCTCGCCGCCTCGACCGATCCCGCCGAACTCCCGGAACCCGACCTCATCATCATCGCGACCAAGACCCTGGACGTCGAGGCCAGCGCCCAGCGGCTCCACGGCCACTTTCCCGGCGCCATGGTGCTGACCGTGCAGAACGGCCTGGGCTGCGAGGAGGTGGTCCACCGTCAGGGCGACTGGCCGATACTCTCCGGCGTCACCTTCATGAGCGGTACCCGCCACGGTGACACCCATGTCGAATACGAACTCGACACCCCCACCTGGCTGGGTCCCTGGGCCGGCGGGAGCGCCAGTTACGAGGACGCGGCAGGAGTGGCGGAACTGATCAACCGGTCGGGGCTGAAGGCGGAGGCCTATCCCGACCTGCTGCCCCACCAGTGGTCCAAGCTGATCTTCAACTCGGCGGTCAACAGCATCGCGGCGGTGACCGATCTGCCCCACGTGAAGGCCTTTGCCCGGCGGGAGTCCCTGTCCGATCTGGGCCACCTGGTCTACGCCATGATGGAAGAGGCCAGGGCGATAGCCGCGGCCCGGGGCGTGGAGCTGGCGGACGACCCCTGGGAGATGAACGTTCGCGCGGTCGGTCAGGGGAGTACCGGAGGCGATCAGTACGCCCATGTGCCCTCCATGCTGGACGACGTCCGCCATCGCCGTCGCACGGAAATCGACTGGATTACCGGGGCCATCGTGCGTGAGGCGATGAAGGCCGGGCTCCCCGCCCCCTACCACGAGACACTCTATCGCCTGGTCAAGGCGAAAGAGGAGGGCTGGGAGCTGGGCGGTGGCTGAGCGGATCGCCGGTCCCGGGACCGGAACCAACCATTGCGGGAGTGATTGACACCATGCGGATCTGCATCATCGGCTGCGGCGCCATCGGCAGCCTCTACGCGGCGCACCTGGGACAGCTGGAGGATGTCGAGGTGTGGGCCTACGACCTGGATCAGGCCCACGTCGACGCCATCAACGAGCATGGCCTGCGCCTGACCGGGCTCAGTGACATCACGGCACCGGTCAATGCCCGTACCGACCCGACCCGGATCCCGCCCTGCGAATTCGGCATCATCGCCACCAAGACCATGTACACGCGCTCCGCCATCGAGGCCACGGCCAACCTGTTCCAGGACGGTGCGGTCTGTTCGGTGCAGAACGGTGTCGGCAACGAAGAGATCCTGGCCGAATACGTGCCGCGGGTGATCCTGGGCACCATCTTCCCGGCCGGTCACATCGTGGAGCCGGGGGTGGTGAGCCAGGATGCCGGCGGCAAGACCTGGATCGGACCCTTTCCGCCCAGGCCCGCCACCATGGAGGAGGTCCGGCGCCTGGCCGACGCCCTCAACCGCAGCGGCATGGAGTGCATCGCCATGGAGGATGCGCGGGGCGCCCAGTGGACCAAGCTCATCTTCAACGCTGCCTCCAACGCGATGGGGGCGCTGACCCGCCTCCCGCACGGGGTGGCCTGCGACCACCCGGACGTCCGCAGGCTGATGTCCGGCATCGTCGCCGAGGGCAAGGCGGTGGCAGAGGCCCTGGGGATCACCCTCGACTCCGATCCGGAGGACCTGCTCGACTACGGCCGGGAGAAGGCCTACTACCACCCACCGAGCATGCTCCAGGACGTCCTCGCCCGGCGCAAGACCGAGATCGACGCGCTCAACGGCGCCATTGCCAGACTGGGGCGGGAAGTGGGGGTGCCCTGTCCCCTCAACGAGGCCTGCACCGCGCTCATCAAGGGGCTGGAACACTCCTGGGAGGTCGAGATCCCGGGGCAGCAGGACGCGCACGCCGACAGACCATGAAGGAGCCATCCATGACCGACTACGTCAACCGCTTCCGGCCCAGCCAGGCCGAGATCGACCGCCGCTACACGAGGGTCCGCAACGCGATGGACAAGTGCGGACTCGACGCGCTCGTCGTCAGTGGCAGCGAGTACACCGGTTTCGAGGGGGCGGTCCGGTACATGTGCGGGTTCCACATCCTGCATCGCTACGCCTATGTCGTGATCCCCGCGGACGGAGACCCCGTGTGCGTCTTCCCCCGGGAGGCGACCTGGGTCGGGGATCACACCGCCACCTTCATCGAGCAGCGGGAGTTCCCGGCCCATTGCGGCGAGTGGATGGCGGGCTTCCTCAAGGGCAGGGGCGTGAAGCGGCTCGGCATCTACGGCCTCGAATACATCATGAATGTCCGCGACTACCGCGCCCTGGCGGCGGAGGATTTCGAGATCATCGATTTCGATCAGCAGTTCGACTACGCCCGCGCGCAGAAGAGCGAGGAGGAGCTGGCCTCGGTGCGCCACTCGATGGAGATCAACAAGGAGGGGGTCCTCGCCGTCATCAGGGCCTACCAGGCCGGCAGGACCGAGGCCGAGCTGATGGGTGAGGCCGAGCGGGTCTTCGCGGCCCGTGGCTGCGCCCGCAACACCATGGACATGGTCCAGATGGGGCCGAACGGCTCCCTGCGGCCTCAGATGGTATTTCCCAGCCAGCGGCCGCTGCAGGACAGCGACGGGATCCTGTACGGACTGGAGATCGCCGGGGAAGGGGGGCACTGGGTCGAGTTCTCCCGTCCGATCATGCCGCAGGGCATGGATGCCGTCACCCGCGAGATGATGACCGCCTATCAGGAGTTCCACGAGCTGGCCCGGGAGCATCTGAAGGCCGGGAACCATGTCGAGGAGGTGGCGCGCACCTGCATGAAGCCCATCTTCGACCGGGGCTATCTCTCCGGTCACGTATGCGGCCATTCCATCGGCATGACCATGATCGAGCTGCCCCGGATCGGGGAGGGGCACGACTTCATCATGCCCGAGAACATGGTCTGTTCCATGCACCCCCACTTCATGAACCGTGAACGGACCCATTCGCTCTATTTTCAGGAGACCTATCGTGTCGGGCGGAACGGGGGGGAGCCGCTCTCGGGGGTACCGATCAGGGTCTATCAGGGTGGCGAGAGTGAATTCTGAGCCGCGAGTACAGCGCCGGCGGCGCACCGGCACCTCCGACTGAGATCCGGCGGGAGCGGAGATGAGCAGACTGATAGAAAACGTCCTGGAGATCCTGCTCTCCCTGCTCATCGTGGGAGGGCTGCTCTACGTCGCCTTCTATGTCAAGCCCACCGTCACGGTCCCCGAATACACCCCCACCATGTTCGGCCACCGGGACCACTACTACGGGGTCATCTCGCCCGATCCGGAACACCGGACCTACTGGGCGGTCGGGAACAGCGGGCGGGTGATCCGTTCGGACGGGGCCGGCAGGGGCTGGGTGATCCAGGAGACCGGAACCGAGGCCAATCTCCAGGCCATCGCCGCCTGGGACCCGCAGCGGGCGGTGATCGTGGGCGACCTCGCGACCGTGCTCGTGACCGATGACGGCGGGCGGAGCTGGACCCGGGTACCGGTGGAGGTCCGCGAGTTTGGTAACCAGCTGTTGCGGGTGCGGATCGACCGGGAGCGCGGGACCGCCTGGCTCACCGGCACCATGGCCACGGTGATGAAGAGCCAGGACCAGGGCCGGCACTGGTCCATGACCCACCCGGAGGAGGACCTGGCCTGGAACGACGTCGGCATCGCGCCGGACGGGACGCTCTGGCTGGTCGGCGAATTCGGCCGGATGGAGCGCAGTGTCGACCAGGGTGCCAGCTGGGAGGAGGTGGAGGCCCCCGCCTCGGGCTCCAGCCTGATGGCCATCGCCTTCTCCGACCCGCTCCATGGCCTGGCCGTGGGGTTGTCCGGCACCGTGGTGAGCACCGTCGATGGCGGAAAGAGCTGGCGTGCCGTGGAGGGAGTGGGCAACGCCCACTTCTTCGACGTGTCGTGGGATGGGGAGCGCTTTCTCGCGGTGGGGAACAACGGTGTGCTGGCAAGGTTCTCCGCCGACGGCGAGCCGGCTCAGGTGGGCCGGATCCACCCGGACAATTCCGGCTGGTATACCCAGATCACGCCTCTGGCACCCGGGGGATACCTGATAGCGGGGAACAACCTGGGCCTGCTCAGACAGGGCCGGTGGAAGGCCTATGAAGAGGCCGACAGGTACAGCGGCGGCCAACCCGGCACGGGGGAGCACAGGTGATGGAAAGAAAGATCGCCCACTTCTGCCTGCGCCACCGTGCCCTGCTCATGCTGCTCATCGTGCTGGTGACCGCCGTCCTCGGCTACTTTGCCACCGGCATCAGCATCCGTACCGTGTTCGAGGACCTGCAACCCTCCAATCATCCCTACATCAAGACCAACGAGCAGTTCAAGAACACCTTCGGAGGCGCGAACCAGGTCTCGCTCATGGTCCAGGTCGACGAAGGGGACATCTTCAATCGCGAGACCCTGCAGGCGATCAAGGACCTGACGGTGGGGCTCCAGTATCTGGATGCCGTCAACCAGTTCCAGATCATCTCGCTCGCCACCAAGAAGCTCAAGACCATCAAGGCCTCCACGGAAGGGATCGTCGCCCAGCCCCTGATGTGGCCCCATCTGCCACAGTCGGAGGCGGAAATCAGGGACCTCAAGGACAAGGTCATAGCCAATCCCCTGGTCTACGGCCAGTTCGTCTCGAAGGACCTGAAGTCGGCCCTGGTCACGGTCGATTTCATCGATCGCCTGATCGACTATGAGAAGGTCTATCCCCAGATCCGGGAGCTGATCGCCAAGGTCGAACGTCCCGGCATCCGGATCCGGGTCGTGGGCCAGCCCGTCCTCGCCGGCATCGTGCTCAGCTATCTGCCGGAGACCCTCCGCATCGTCCTCTATATCGTCGTGGCCATCGCCCTGATCCTCCTCGTGATGCTCGGCACGCTGCGGGGGATGCTGCTGCCGCTGCTCTCTGCCGCCATCTCCGGGGTCTGGGCACTCGGGGTCGTCAGCCTGATGGGGATCAACCTGGACCCGCTGGGGATCGTCATCACCTTCCTCATCTCCGCCCGGGCCGTCTCGCACGCGGTGCAGCTGATCCTGGCCTTCGAACACGAGCGCAACGGGGGCACCATCTCCCCGCTGGATGCGGCGAGGATTTCACTGGCCAAGCTGTTGCGCCCCGGGATCCTCGGTCTCGGCACCGATGCCGGCGCGATGGTGGTGGTCGCGCTCACCCCGATCCCGCTGCTGCAGAAGGCCGCCCTGATGGGGACCCTGTGGCTGGGCACGATGGTGATCTGCACCATCATGATGGTACCGGTGATCCTCTCCTGGAACAGGGGCCATCACGCGCGCCGCATGGCCATTCCGGGTATCGGCAGCCTGATGTCCGGGATCCTCGGTCTCTGCGCGCGGGCCACCACCAGCCGGCGCAGCGCCTGGTCCATCCTCACGCTCAGCCTTGCGATCCTCGCAGTGACCGGATATTTCGCCACCGGCATCACCATCGGCGATACAAATCCCGGTTCACCGATCCTGTGGCAGGACTCCCGGTACAACCAGGATGACGCCGCCATCAATTCCCGCTTCCCGGGGAGTGACCGCATGTTCGTGGTGGTGGAGGGGGAGAAGGAGAACACCCTCAAGCGCCCCGACATCCTCGCGAACATGTCCTATTTCCAGAAATACATCGAGGCCCTGCCCGAGGTCGGCGGGACGGTCTCCATCGCCGACATCATCCGTCCGGTCAACATGGCGCTGCACGAGGGCAATCCCCGCTACTACAAGGTGGCCGACGACCCGGTGGGCAATGCCGAGATGATCTATCTGGCGACGGCCAATTCCGATCCGGGCGACATCGACCGCTTCATCGACTGGAAGTACCGCTATGGATCGGTCCTGATCTATTTCCGTGACCACAAGGGAGACTCGATCCGCAGGGGGATCAGGACGGTCAGGGACTACAGCGGGAAATACCCGATGAAGGGCGCGCACTATCGCCTGGCCGGGGGACTGATAGGCATCCTCGCGGCGGTCAACGAGGTGATCCTCTCCGGACAGTTGCAGAGCATCGCCCTGGCCCTGCTGCTGCTCTTCGCCTTCTGCGCCGTTGCCTACCGTACCCCGCAGGCCGCGCTGTTCTTCCTGCCCATCGTCGTGCTGTCCAATACCATCACCTTCAGCTTCATGAGCCTCTATGGCATCGGCCTGAACATCAACACCCTGCCGGTCGCGGCGCTGGGGATCGGCCTCGGAGTGGACTACGCCTTCTACATCTCCGACCGGATCGGAGAGCGCTACGCCATCGCCAAGGACCTCGCCGACAGCATCCGTTTCGGCCTCACCACGGCGGGGAAGGGGGTGATCATCACCGCCCTGTCCATGGTGACCTCGGTGGTGCTCTGGTACTTCTTCTCGTCTTTGCGGTTCCAGGCCGAGATGGGCCTGCTCATCGCCCTGTGGATGACGGTATCGGCAATCAGCAGCCTGCTGGTCATCCCCTCCATGATCTACCTGTTCAGGCCGAGATTCCTCCTCGGCAAGGCGGGATGAGCGATGCGGTGCCGATCTTCCCGGAGACAGGGGGGCGGCGCGGGGCGCAGGCGAGGAAACAGGATCGGGGATCGGAGCAGGCAGTATCCGATAAGCGATGAATGCCCTAAAAGGGCGCAACTGAGGGAGAGGAAACGATGAACAGAAAGACAACCAGAGGCGCGCTGGCCTTGCTGCTCGGCATGGCGGTGGCACCGTCGGCAGCGTGGGCGGCGGAGATCGGGCCCTTCCATCTGAAGGGCTATCTGCGCAACTACACCAGCTGGAACCTGGAAGACGTACCGGAGACGACGGCCGACGATGCCGGCGATCGCTCGATGAACCGCTGGACCCTGTTCCTGGACATGAGCGGCAGCACCGGCCCGATGCGCTGGACCGGACGCTTCCGGGCCTCGCACGAACTGATCACGGACTATGAGGACAGACTCGAATCCTCGGTCAACTTCCTGCGCAGTCTGGATGCGACCCCGGGCAGGCGGTCCGATTTCACCGACCAGTACGACGAGCTGGACATGCGGGAGCTGTTCGTCGACTTCGACCTCGGCAGCCGCCTCTCCTTCCGGCTCGGGCGCCAGCAGGTGGTCTGGGGGGAGACCGATTTCTTCCACGCCACCGACGTCATCCACGGCTACGACTTCCGCTGGCGCAGCTTCTACGTGCCGGAGAACGAGGACGTGCGCAAGCCGCTGGTGCTGGCGAACATCACGCTCGATGTCCCTGAGCTGGACGGCAGCCTGCAGATGATCGTGCGTCCCGGCTGGGACAAGGACGAGTGGGTGGGCAACTCCATTCCCACCTTCGGCGGGCGCTGGTCCAACAATCTGTCCAAGGGTTTCCCGCTGGCCGATCACGAGGTG